>CAZCTP010000015.1:0-41276 GCA_964501575.1 uncultured Thermodesulfobacteriota bacterium | reverse complement strand
AAGGTGGTAAGATATGCTGCATAATGTTATCACGAAAAAAGAGATGCTTACAAAATAGAAAAAATTGTTGACTTTTTTTGCATGATATTTATAATAATCTTATAAAATTAACAGAAAGGAGATTAATATGAATAGGTATTTATTAAAGAAAGAAGGGTTAGTTATATTATTTTTTATAACATTAGTTTTTCTTATATCTCCATTTTCCTCTCTTGCTATAGAGAAACCAAAATGGCTTAAAGATTTTGAGGAGTTTGCTCAAAAAAGAGGTGATCCAGATCTTATAGAAAGAGCAAGAACCTTAGGAATAGAAGAGGCTCTTAGGTTGGGTAAAGAATGGGAAGAATTTATGGGGTTTAACGCTCCAGACCTTGTTGCAAAGGCTATGAGTAAATATCCTGATATAAAACCTGGAATTGTAATAAATGAAAATAACTATAAAGACTTCCCAAGTTTAAAGAAGTTATTACCAGAATCAATGTATAAAAGACTTCCAAAAGGTTCTTATGCTCAATTGGGAGAAATAATTGTTGTCCCTACAGTAAGATATTATCATTATAAAGCAATGATTGAAGCCACAAAGAAGAATGAAGGTAAAGCAAAGATAGGCAGGAGAAATTCCCTGGTAGATTGGATTTCTGGATGCCCCTTTCCACATACAGAGAATCCTGTTGAGATATTTTACAATTTTGATAGATTGAGTGTATTTGGTGATAATATAAATGTTCCAAATCAGTACACAATGTATAACAGAAAGGGGAAGCTTGAGAGGACTGAAAAGGGTGACCTTTACTGGATGAACTTTAAGGGTAGACTAACACTTGATCCGAAACCTGATGTTCCTGGATATGAAGATGTATTTGAAAAGGGTTCAATAATCATGAGTTATCCTTATGACCTTAAAGGATTTGCTGCAGTAAGAGGTAGATTTATAGATCCAGATAGGCCTGATGAGTTTATTTCATATATTCCAGCCTTGAGAAGAATAAGGAGATTGGCAGGTACAGATACTCAGGATCCGATTATTGGAACAGATATATCATGGGATGATTGGAGAGTATGCTGGCAGAAGATGGAGGTATGGGCTCCAAATCCAGATGACTTTAAGGTTACAAAGACAGAGGCGTTACTTCCTCTTAAAATGCCTGATAGAAAGGTTAGGGTTGACGATAAAGGAAGATTGTCAGGATATTTTGAGATAAGACCTGTATGGATTCTTGAGATAAAGTTTAAAAAGGGTTACCAGTATAGTAAGAGAAAATTATGGATAGATCGTGAACATTATTCTGCTCTTGAGTCAGTTAATTATGATGCAAGGGGAAATCTATGGAAATCTTTGGGAGCATATCAGGTGTTCTCATCAGATGGCTTTACTACCTGGGCATCTGCGCCTATAGTTGATTATGTAAATTCTCATATGACATTTATGAGACCTAATATTATTGTAAATGATCCAAATCTCACAAAGGAATGGTTTGATATAAAATTTCTTATAAAGAGAGCTCATTAATGGTTTATGATATTGTTATTATTGGAGCTGGTCATAATGGTCTTATTGCAGGAGCTTATCTTGTTAAGGCAGGGCTCAAGGTTGTGGTTCTTGAAAGAGAGGATATGGTTGGCGGAGCTGTTAAAACAAGGGATTTTAAAGTTCCTGGTTTTAAATGGGATCAATTTTCTACAATACATCTTCTAATATTTCCAAATCCGTTAATAAAGAATAAGGAGATCCCTCTTGAGGAATATGGTCTTGAATATATAAGGCTTGAAAGGCCCTTTGGGACTCCATTTCCTGATGGAGATAGCATAATATTATATAAAGACCTTGATAGAACTCTTAAAAACTTTGAAAGGCAATCTAAAGATGATGCAGAGGGATGGAGAAGAATGTATGAACTATATATGAATATAAAGGATTATTTCCTTCCATTTCTTTTCTCACCTATGAGTAAGTTTGAAATTTTATCAAGTTTTTTCAAACTATATAGAAAATTAAGAAAAGAAAACTTTCTTGAGTTTATAAGACTAAACCTCTTGAGTTCAAGAGACCTTGCGGATGAATATTTTAGCAGTGAGAAGGCAAAGGCATGGATTGCAGCATGGGGATTCCATCCCGATTATGCTCCGGAGATACCGTTTGGATCAACATTCTCATATATGGCTGCAGCTATGCAACAGGATTCCGGCGGATGGATTCCTAAGGGTGGTGGAGGTATGTTAACACAGGCACTTGCAAGATATATTGAGAGAAATGGTGGTGAAGTTAAGACAAATTCAGGAGTTGAAAGGATAATATTAAATAATGGTTCAGTAAAAGGAGTTAAGTTAGAAAATGGAGATATAATAGAATCGAAGAGAATTATAGCGTCTATAGAACCGAAGCAATTATTTTTAAAGATGATTGGAGTTGAAAATCTTCCAAATGGCTTTGTCAATAAAGTAAAGAGGTTCAAATATGGAGCAGCAGGAATGAAGATAGATTTCGCATTGAGTGAACCTATTAAATGGATTGCTGGAGAAGAGATGGGGAAGACCCATCTTATCCATATAGGACCATCTGTTGACTATATATCAAAGGCTTATAATGAGGCTTTAAGAGGATTTTTACCAAAGGAACCATTTCTAATTACTTCACAACCTCATATCTATGATGAGACAAGAGCACCAAAAGGGAAAGCATTATTCTGGATCCTTGTCAGAACAGTACCATATGAGATAAAAGGTGACTCTGCCGATATAATAAAAGGAGATAACTGGGATAATATTAAAGAAGCATTTACAGACAGGGTTATTGAACTTATTAATTCATATGCTCCTAATTTTAAAGATAGCATTATAGATATCGAAATCCAATCTCCTCTTGATATAGAGAGAAACAATCTTAATTTTGTCAGAGGTGATATGGTTAGTGGAAGTCATCATCTACATCAAAATTTTATATTTAGACCTTTCCCATCATTAAAACCTCATACAACACCATTTGAAGGTTTATATATAACCGGTGCTTCTACATGGCCTGGGGGTGGAATAAATGGAGCCTCAGGTAGGATAGTAGCAGGAATTGTTTTAAAGGATATAGGAATATCATTAAAAAGAATATTTAAATAAAAGGAGGGTTAAGATGACAGACTATGATGTAATAGTAATAGGGGCTGGTCATAATGGTCTTGTAGCATCAGCCTATTTGGCAAAAAAAGGACTAAAGACCATAACATTTGAGAAAAATTCTTATGTTGGAGGACTTGCATCTACTGCTGAAGTTATCCCAGGATTTAAGTTTAGTCAAGGAGCACATGTTCTTGGATTATTTAGAGAAAAGCTTAGGAATGAATTGGAAATGGAAAAATTTGGCCTTAAGACATATGATATTGAAGCTATGGCTTTTACTCCTTATTCATCCGGAAGATACTTCCTTTGGTATAATGATTTAGAAAAGACAATCGAAGAAATAAGAAAACAGTTTTCATCAAAGGATGCAGAAGGATTTAAAAAATATATAGAGTTCTGGCAGAACTTTGCAACAGGGATTGGAGCTGGATTTCTAAATCCACCTTTATCCATGGGGAAATTCTTCGAGTTATTTAGAGGAGCTGAAGCAGAGGATGCGATAAGAAAGGCATTCTTTTATAGTGCCAAGGAATTCTTAGATGAATTCATAGAATCTGAAGAATTAAAGGGACCAATAGCCTATTGGGGAGTAGATGGAGGCTATGGTGGACCGATGACCCCCGGAACAAATCTTATAGCTGGTGTCCATTTTGCCTCTGGAGAACCATATAGATTTGTAAAAGGAGGTATGGGAGGAGTAAGTGAAGTACTTGCAAGAGCCTTCAAAAATTATAATGGAACTTTAAGATTGGATTCACCTGTAAAAAGTCTGATAGTTGAAAAAGGAAAGGCTATTGGGGTAAAACTTGAAAATGGAGAAGAGGTCAGAGCAAAGGTTGTTTTATCTAATTTAGATGCACAATCTACATTTTTGAGGCTTGTTGGCCCTGAGAATCTTCCATCAGACTTTATAGGAATGGTTAAAAATATGAAGTATAGACCTGTTCACATCCAGATATTTTGTGCTTTAAAGGAACTCCCAGATTATAAGGTTCTTCCTGGTAAAGAACCAGGACCTCAACATAGTGGGATGCTTGTTATTGCTCCATCTCAAGATTATATTGAGATGGCCTGGGATGATTGCAAATATGGAAGACCTTCAAAAAATCCAACAATTCTGATAACAATACCGAGTATATATGATCCTGATATGGCTCCAGAGGGGAATTATGCTGCAAGTATGTATATTCAGTTTGCTCCATATAATCTCAGAGAGGGTAAATGGGAAAGTGTAAAGGAGGAATGGGCAGATAGGGTTATAGATATAGTTACAGAATATGCTCCTAACTTTAAAGATTCTATAATAGAGAGGAGAGTTTATTCTCCAGTAGATTATGAGAATAAATTTGGAGCTACAAGAGGTAACTTATGGCATGGTGATTTATCTCTTTTTCAGATGTTTAGTTTTAGGCCTGTGCCAGGATGGTCACAATACAGAACACCAATAAAGAATCTATATCTATGTGGAGCAACAACTCATCCTGGTGGTGGTGTGACCGGGGCTCCGGGACACAATGCTGCCCATGTAGTTTTAGAGGACTGGGAAGGAGGCAAGATATAAATATATTATGAAGGATAGGTCTGTTAGAATTCTTAATGATGAGGGTAGTGTAGTTATGAGTATTGAATCTATTAAAAGAGAGGGGAATAAGCTTGTTATAGATGGGAGATTAATGGGAGCATGGAAGTCTAAAATGTATATTACCCCTGATACAATTTTAAAATTATTAAAACTTCTTATAAACCCCTCTCTTTTATTCTATATTTTACTCTTTCCATTTTTTATAATTAAAAATAAAATCTCATCTAAGTAAGTAGACAACTCAATATTTCAAGAGATTAATATAAAACTCATCAACAAATAAGATTATACCCTAATTTTAGATTATAGAGTTTAAGTGTTTATAATTTTAATTTCTAAGTGGTAAAAATCTTATCTATCATATATCAATTTCAAAACCATATTCAGGATTTATATACAATATGAGTCAGATTAATTCTTTTGTAATAAAACTTAAGATTACTGTTCGAAAACTTATCTAAAAGTATTAAATCTGTTATGGAAATTCATCCTATTTTTCAAGGATCTATTTCATAGGCTATAATTATAGCCTCTGCCACTTTCTTCATAGGTTTTCTTTTATCCATACTAAACTTCTGGAGTTTTCTGAATGCATCTCGCTCTTTAAGTCTTTGCCTCTCCATTAGTATTCCCTTTGCTCTTTCTATTATTTTCCTTGTTTCTATAGTCTCTTTAAGCTCTTTTATCTCTTTTCTAAGAACTTTTAACTCATCGAAACGGGAGATTGCAAGCTCTATAGTAACCTTAAGTTCCTCTTCCCTTATAGGTTTAACTAAGTAGGCCATAACCCCTGAATCCTTTACTCTCTGAATCATCTTTTCATCCCTCTTTACTGCATATAAAATAATGGGTAAAGATACCCTCTGATTGATCTCTCTTGCTGTAATTATACCATCCATTTCAGATATCTCTACATCCATAAGTATTAGGTCTGGCTTTAATTTTTCAGATAATTCTATTGCCTCTCTTCCATTTTCCCCTTCACCAACCACTTCATATCCTAAATGATTTAGCAGTATCTTAAGATTTTTCCTTGATTCGTCTTGGCTGTCTACAATAACTACATTACTACTCATAATTATCTCCCTATTGATATAAAAATCATCTATACCCCGTACCCTCTTTTAGCTCAGTGTATAACCACTCTCTCCATGCTGACTGAGATCTAACCCTATCACTTCTTCTTCCTCCTCTATCCTAAGACCTATTATCTTATCAACAACCTTAAGTATAATAAAAGTAACTACTATAGCCAGGATCCAGGTAGCAATTACACCTATAGTCTGATTTAACAATTGTCCAGGATTTCCAAAAAAGAGCCCATCTGCTCCATCAGGGTTTATAGCACTGGAAGCGAAAAGACCGGTGGCTATGGCCCCCCATGTTCCACCAATACCATGACACCCAAATACATCCAAAGAATCGTCATAACCAAATTTAGGCTTTACAATAGCTATAGCAATGTAACAGAACATACCTGCTCCAATCCCAATAAAAATAGATGATATGGGACCCACAAAACCTGCTCCAGGGGTTATAGCAACTAAACCTGCTATTGCTCCTGTTGCAGCACCAAGAACTGTAGGTTTACCCCTGTGTGTCCATTCGGTAAAGACCCATGCAAGGGCCGATGATGCAGCAGCGGTATTTGTAGTTACAAACGCAATAGCTGCGATTCTCCCTGATGAGAGGGCACTTCCTGCATTAAATCCAAACCAACCGAACCATAGAAGAGAAGCACCAAGAACCGTCATTGGTAGATTATGAGGTAACATAGCTTCATGAGGATAATCCTTTCTTTTCCCTATTACAAGAGCTGCAATAAGAGCAGAGATACCAGAACTTATGTGAACTACGGTGCCTCCTGCAAAATCCAGTGCTCCTATTTTTGTAATCCATCCCCCTCCCCATACCCAATGAGCAAGAGGGTCATAGACAAAGGTTGACCAGACTAGGCTAAATATAATAAATGCAGAAAATTTTATCCTCTCGGCAAATGTACCTGTTATAAGGGCTACTGTAATGACGGCAAACATTCCCTGAAATATCATAAAGACTAAGTGGGGAACAGTACCTTTTACCTCGTTGCTTACTCCATTCAATCCAAGGAAATTTAATCCTCCTATTATACCTCCTATATCAGGTCCAAAGGAAAGGGTATATCCCCAGAGGATCCACTGGACACTTATAAGGCATAAGATAAAGAAACTTTGCATTATTGTACTAAGAACATTCTTCTTCCTTACCATCCCCGCATAGAATAGAGCAAGTCCAGGAGTCATTAGCATAACAAGAGCAGTAGATATGAGTAGCCAGGCTGTATCTCCTTTATTTATAGATGAAGTTACCTCTTCAGCCATAAGAGAAGATGGTAATAAATACTCTAAGAAAATAATTACAGTTGTTAATTTTGCTAATTTCATAATAGAATACCCTCCCCTTTTTAGATTCTAATATTATCTATAGCAAAAGTGATACCAACATAAGGGAAGAATAATTTTTCTATTAAATTCAATGTGTTATATTATCACACCATTATTTCTTTATATCCTCATGCCTATAAATAGGGCAAAAAACTGCGATTATGACTATTTTTTTTGCACTTTTGGATATCACACTAGATATTACTTCACTCATGAAAGCATTTTGTATATCTTTGCTTCCAATGATATATAAATTTGCTGGAAGGTATTTTTACCTTCCAGCTTTAAGCTTTACTACTTACTACTAATCATGAATTCAGGATAAGCTAATATACCATGCTCTGTAAGATCTAGTCCTTCAATCTCTTCCTCTGCTGGAACACGTATACCAATACTCTTTTTCAGAATATAGAAGAGAATAAGACCAATTCCAAAGCCCCAAAGAAAGTTTGTAAGTACACTTATAAGCTGAACTATAAAAAAGCCTGAATTCCCATAGAAAAGTCCCGTAACCATAGGTCCTTCTGTAGTATATAAACCATATGTCCCATCAGCAAAGAGTCCTAATGCCAGGAGTCCCCATGAACCATTAAGACCATGGACTGCAATTGCTCCTACTGGGTCATCGATGTGTAATTTCCAATCGATAAACCATACTCCCGCCACAATGATAATACCTCCTATAATACCTATAAGAACAGCAGCCCAGGGTGTTACCCATGCACATGGTGCTGTGATAGCGACAAGTCCTCCTACCACCCCATTCCCTGTCATACCTACATCTGGTTTCCCAAATATAAGCCAGGTAAGAAGCATGACAGTAGTACCACCTGCAGCAGCTGCAAGTGTTGTATTAGTAGCAATTATAGATATTCTTAACTCGGTAGCTGCGAGTGTACTTCCAGCATTGAATCCAAACCATCCGAACCAGAGAATAAAAACTCCAAGGATAGCATATGCTATATTATGCCCCAGAATAGCATTGGGGCTGCCATCTTTATTATATTTTCCGATCCTCGGCCCTAATAGCAAGGCACCTGCTAATGCAACATATCCACCTATTCCATGCACAACTCCAGAACCTGCGAAGTCAAGTGCACCATATCCACCACCAAGGCTTTTCATAAATTCACTCTCAGCAAGCCAACCTCCACCCCACACCCAGTGACCATATAGAGGATAGATAAAAGCGCTTATAAAGATACTATATAGTACGTAAGCATTGAACTTAGTCCTCTCTGCCATTGCACCAGATACAATTGTAGCTGCAGTAGCAGCAAAGACCAGCTGGAAGAACCATAATTCAATAGTTCCAACATCATATGCTTCTCCGCTAAGAAACCAATTGGTGGTTCCAAAAATCCCCAATTTATCAGCCCCAAACATAAGAGCAAAACCAACTGCCCAGTAAGCCAGTGAACCTACACAAAAGTCAATAAGATTTTTCATAATAATATTCGTTGTATTTTTTATTCGGGTAAGGCCGGCCTCTAACATTGCAAACCCTGCCTGCATGAACATAACTAAAAAACCAGCAATAAGAGTCCATGCATAATTTACGGGTGAATTAGGATCTTCCGAAAGGGTTTTTGCTCCAGTAGGATCAGCTGCAAAGGACTCAGAAACATAAGAGAGCAAAAACATATCCATAAGGAATAGAAGTATAAGGAATATCCATATTTTATTCCTCTTTATTTTTGTTAGCATTTTAAATTACCTCCTTTTGGCAAAATAAATAATAAGGGATAGATTTGAAGTAATATTATTCTACAGGGCATCCTTCCCTTTTTCTCCTGTTCTTATTCTCACAGTTTCATCAATAGTACTTATAAATATCTTCCCATCACCGATTTTCCCCGTGTATGCTGCATTCTTTATAGCATCTATAGCTCTGGGAAGTTGTTCTTCATCTATAACAACTTCTATCTTTATCTTTGGAAGAAAATCAACTGTATACTCTGCTCCTCTGTAAAGTTCAGTATGTCCCCTCTGTCTCCCAAATCCCTTAACTTCTGTTACTGTCATACCTTGGATATCTACTTCGTTAATAGCATTTCTTACATCATCAAGTTTAAATGGCTTGATAATTGCCTCTATCTTCTTCATCATACATCACCTCCTTTTAATAAATTAGAAGTTAAGACTAATTGTAATTCCTCCATAAAACTCATCTCCAACATCTCCAAAGTCCCCTGTATAAAGACCAAATGAATAGGATATTATAGGATCTATGGAAAAAGGTCCCACAGGTATTGATGTAGAAAGGTTTAACTCACAATTTTGCCAATCATCTCTGAAATCATCATAGAAGTAGTAGCTTATTAATGCCCCCGTAGCCAGATTAACTTTATATAACGAGAAATCATGACCTATTGAAAATGACGTATATACTGAATCTGTTTCATCAAAATCCCAATACACACTTAATGTAGGTGAAAAAAGGGTATCATAGGAGAAAGAAGTATATATTTCCTGGGTATCTTCAGTATTATCCAAAGCATAAAAGATATAGCCGATAGAATAATCTAAATTTTTAAAAGAGTCACTGTAATCAATAGTAATATCAGTTTCACTTATATTTTTATCCCAATAATTAGACCACAAGGAAAAACCTACTCCTTTATAGTTAATACCAATAGAAGGTTGTATAACAGGATCATATTCACTAAGCTGGAAACCTCTCCATACATAACTACTCATGATACTCACCGAAGCAGCTCCTTCTACTTTTTCTTTCCCATAAGACGGTATGGCAAAGAAAGATATAAATCCTACAAACAACAATACCATTCTTTTGATCCCTTTCTTATTGTTTCTCTTGTCCATTTTGAAACCTCCTTTTTAGTTTTTAGATTAAAAAATAAAAAGCACCTTCCCTCACGGGATAGGCGCCTTTGCCATTATAATGGCACCCCGTTGTGCCATTAATCTCTATATATTTTATATATGCAAGACGTATGCCAAACTTATCTTTAATCGGAATGCCTTAATATGAAAGTAGAAAAAGTAGAATGAACATTAAATATGTTCATCATATATGCAAACATTTTAAGGGTTGCATAATTATTAGGCAATGAGTACAACTCCTTTATAGTATACCTTTTCACTTATATCTTTTCTGAACTATTTACTATTTATGGAGTTGAAAAATCCTATCTATAGGATATTATAGGTTGAGGACCTGATAGGTAGGAAATTCCAGATTCTAACTATAATGAGTTTATAAGTTCACCGAGAATTGCTTCTCCCAGACTTTGAGAGCTCTGAAAATCTCTTAAATATACCAAAATACTATGCTGAATCCTATTTCAACATCTAAGTATTTCAATGGGTTATGAGACCCTGAAATAATACTGATATTCATCAGCACAGGATTCAGGGTGACAAAATCAGACTTTTTCAGAGCTCTCACTTTAATCTATTGACAAAAATAATATAAAGTAATAGTATTATATTATATCTGTTATAAAATATATTTATATAGTAAGATTGGGAGGTAAATAGATGATAAAATTAGATAGGGAATATGATGTAATAGTCATTGGTGGAGGAATAAATGGATTAACCCCTGCCGCATACCTTCAAAAATCGGGTCTGAAAGTTGCTCTATTTGAACGCAGGGACGAAGTAGGAGCCCACTGTGCAACAGAAGAAGTAATGTATCCAGGAGTTAAAGTTAATCTTCACGCCTCTGCTTTATTACCACATGTTAGCCCAGCATACGATGATTTAGAATTAGAAAGATTCGGTTTAGAAATGCTTACATCAAGCGAGTGGGGATATTTCCATCCATTCAGGGACAAGATAGCTGTTCTCTTTCATAGCTGGGATGCAAAGAAACAGTATGAAGCTTGGAAAAGAATTTCAGAAAATGATGCAAATGTATTTAAAGAACTTGTTAACTATCTCGGCCCACGAATTAGTGAATATTTGGAATTGCTATTTTACTCTACTCCTACTGTAGAAAACTTTGAGAGGATGAATCAACTTGTTAGCAAATGCCCAATAGTCCCAAAGGACTGGGCAGAAATGAGCGGAATTGAATTAGCGGATTTATTATTTGAAGATGAACATATTAAGGTTGCCTGTCATACAATAGGAATCGGGGTAGCTTTTGACCCATGGTATATAGGTATTGGAGCCTCTGTTCCTATATTCATGCCATTAAATGGATTTTTGGCTGCATGGAATTTTACTGCTAAGGGTGGGAGCCATAGTCTACCACATGCTTTAGCGAGATGTTTTTTACATTATGGTGGCAAGCTATTCCAAGGATGTCCTGTAGAAAAAATAATTATTGAGAATGGAGAAACTAAGGGAGTAGCTTTATCAAAGAATTCTATATATCCTGAAGCTGAAATATATGCTAAACATGCTATAATAAGTGATCTTACATGCTATCCAACATTTATAGATCTGGTTAGAGAAGAGAATCTCTCTCCAGAGGTTGCTTTAGCTGCAAAATCCTATGACTATAATGGACAGATATTATTTACAAATTATTGGGTATTGAGTGAACCACCCCGATGGATAAATGCTGAGTGGGACCCTGCAGTTGAAAAAGGATATATGTTTAATTTTGGACTAGAGAGTGTCAAGGATGTTGAAAGGCTTTATACTGATTTGATAGCTGACAGATTACCTGATCCCCCCATATGTGCTGGTGGATGTATTCAGGGTTATGCAATGGCTGATCCAACTCAAGCCCCCAAGGGGCAATATACATTAATGACATGGGCTGATGTTCCCTATGACCTAAGGAGATATGGTGGACCTGAGAAGTGGGATGATATAAGGGAAGAATATGCTGACAAGGTAGAAAATCTATTAAGTGTATATATATATAATCTCAAAAAAGCCAAGATTAGAAGGTATGTTAATACCCCTCTTGATATTTACCGGAGGAATCCGAGTGCTATAAAGGGAACATGGAGTGGTGGTCCTGCCCCCTATCATCAGTTTTACCATAACAGGCCTTTCCCAGGGTGTGGTGCACCAAGGACTCCAATTGGTAAATTATATTTGAGCAATTCTATATGGCCGGTATGTGGAACATGGCTTGGTAGCGGGTATAATGCTGCTTGTGCTGTAGCTGAGGATGTTGGAGTAAGGAACCAAGATTGGTGGATTGCCAGGGCTCATAAGCCATATATAAATATGTTAAAGAAAAGAGGGATAGAATTTAAAGTAAAAGTTGATTAATAGTTTAGAAAAAATTCTTTTCTATACTCTTTAAAGGGATTTTGCCCCTTTTAAATCTATTAGAGAGTTTGAGGGGCTTTGCCCCTCAAAATGGTCTTTATTTAATTCTCCTTATTAAGAATCTTATATTGAACTTTTTGGGTGTACAGGTTGGATCTTGAGCTACGGGGTCTATCCATAGAACTGTAGAGTGCTCTGATATATGATCTTTTATTAATACTCCATACCAGGCTGGAGCCCTTGTGTTGGGATCCCATGCATGGACAGTCTGGGTCCAACTTCTCCACAACCTTCCTCTTTGATCATAATTCTCTGCTACCAATCCCCCTGACATCCCATCCTCTTTATCTATATATATAACCCTTTTACTATAGATATAAGTTGGATCATTCATAATAACCTCAAGTATATATACAGGCCTTATCTCCCATTCTACCTGAAAACAGTTCCCTTTTAATTTTGGGGGCTTTTCAGCATGGACAGGTACCAATATTTTACCTTCTCTCATCTTAAATGACATATTCTTATTTATCTTCTGAAACCATATATCAAAATCATCCATTGTATCATCAGTTCCAAGCAATGGATCTGTCAAATCTGATCCTGTAAATCTCCTGATTCTCCGGATTGTTGGGAGATATGTGTATACATCATCATCCTTATATAAATCCTCATATCTTGTCCTAACACTGGCAAACCCTCTTGCATCAAAGGGATATGTGAAAATAAAAGAATCTTTCCATTGAACTACATTATTATTTCCTGGTTCCTCAGGTATTGGAGAAACATCGGTTCTACCATTCCAGTTTCTCTGCCAAAGATCAATACTCATCTTTCTTTCAAGATTATCATCTTTATTAAAAAGTAGAAAATCACATGTAAAAAACATCTGATCCCCATAATCACATCTTTTCTGATAGTTCCATCCCAATTCAACTCCACTCTTTGGACTTGGGAAAGGCATCCCTGCCTTCCACCCGATAAGCCTATTATCAGAAGTGACCTTTATCTTACCCCCTCTCAAATTTTTCTTAGTAGCTTCAACATATCCCTTTGGGGGGATATACTTTCTTTTTTCAACTATAGGTAGGGTTATAAATCCTTTTCTGAGTCCATTTATAACAGTTTCAAATGAAGAGGGTGTTAATAGTCTTTTCAGTTCGGGTAAATAATTTTTATAGTTTGCTTTATCTATAACTATCCCAGGTTTTATCTCTTCAGCAAGAGTTATAGTTGACATAAATACTACTATCAACATAAAGCATAAACATAGTTTCCCTCTCATTTTAATCCTCCCTTTAAAGCTTTATTTTAATATCCCAGATTGGTGGATGCCCCGGGGGTAAAACATCTACCTCAAGCAACGTTAAACATCCTGGGCAATAAAATTCATGATATACCACAAACTCAGGATCATCATTATTTATCTTTTGTATGAATTTACTTCCTAACTCTTTACCCGGAACTTCAGCCTTTAATGCATACTCCTTATAGTTCTCCTTACCATCACAGAATATATATCCGCACTTCAAACATTTTATATTTCTATCAGCATCTATCTCCAGATATTCATGGATCCTCATTGGAAGCTCCACATTTGTCTTATCTTTTAGATGAAGAGGAACTATATTTGGTTCTTTTTGGGGGAATTTATTTGCTCTTTCCTTCCTTTTATTTTTTATCTCTTCTCTCTTTTTTTCTGTTTTTTCATAATCTACTATCATTCTATCTTTATCTATTATCACGCCATAAACATTTTCTGCGTATTCAAAGGAGGTTATGTAGTTTATAACATCTTTTAACACTACCTCAGGGTCTCTATCTATTGGGTCTCCATATCCTCCTCCACCTCCATTATAGCAGTATATTACATCCCATCCCTTTGTTGGAACCATTGCCATTGGTGGATAGTTCTTTATATCTCCTTTTAATCTTTTTATATCATTTAGATCATAGGGAGCACTGCTATTATCAAACCATTCCTTTATATCTGTATTTAAAGCCATCCATAGCTGCCCCTGTGATGCTGGATAGCCTCCATATAAACCAGGACCATGGCTTGCGAGCTTACCCATACCTATCGGAATAGCAATATTATTATCTGTATCATAAACCATATATACGCAATCAAGACTTGCTCCACCCCTATATTTACCAGGGCCTCCTCCATCAACAGACTGCTTCCTTACAATATATATATATGGGACAATTGTTTCATACATCTCAACATCAGATGCTATAACCTCCGGAG
This sequence comes from uncultured Thermodesulfobacteriota bacterium, assembly GCA_964501575.1. Classification (GTDB taxonomy): domain Bacteria; phylum Desulfobacterota; class CAZCTP01; order CAZCTP01; family CAZCTP01; genus CAZCTP01. The sequence continues at coordinate 26,710 of CAZCTP010000015.1, read as the reverse complement.
TCATCTGAAAAGCTCCTGTATCAACTCCATCAAAGGATGACCCAGCCCCCTGCCCGCTGGCAAGAGGATCAAATAATAATGATCCATAGGGATTCCCGTATTGGTCTATTCCCCCAGATATTAATGCTTCCATATGTGCATACCATGCCGCATTCTGATCACCATAATATTTCTCTCTCGTTATAAACATCTTTGAAAAACATATATCAAGCATATTTGACATACATATTCCTGGCCAGGCAGGAGACATAGCACATGCTGCTGGCCATTTTGGATTTAATAAGGTTCCCTCAGGGGCTATTATCTTGACAGCATTCATTGTTCCCCTGTTCCAGTGTTCTTCCCAAAATAAGAGACTTGATATAGCCACAAAGGTATTTCCGTGGGTTCCAGGTAACGCACTATTTACTGGGCCCGGACCCTGAGGGTCTGTCCCTGTATAGTCTATTGTAAGTTCATCTCCTTCCTTTGTAACTGTTACCATTAGTTTCTGCAAATTATATTTACTACCATCATGGTCGAGATATACAACTGATCTCCACTTTCCATCTGGCAATTCCCTTAATTTAGCCCTGGCTGATTTTTCTGCATCTATTATCATCTGGTCAAATACCTGCTTTAATAAATCAAATCCATATTTATCAATCAGTTCAAGCATCCTCTCCTTTGCTACATTAAGCCCAGCAACCCTTGCTCTAACATCTAAGATATACATACCAGGGTCTCTAACCGACCTTTCCATCAATTTGTATGTATCCCTTCTTATCTTTCCTTTCTCCATAACTTTTAGTCCTGGAACTCTTAATCCTTCGTGAAATATCTCGGTAGCACTCGGTATCATCCCACCAGGAGCAATAGCACCGGTTTCAGGGGTATGGGTGAGGTCTGCTATCCATAATAATAACCTATCTTTAACAAAAACAGGGGTAATACATGCCTGATCAGGAGCATGGACACCACCTACATAGGGATCATTAAAAAAGAATATATCTCCATCGTATATTCCTGGTTCATCTTTATACCATTCCATAATATTCTTTATCATCTGCTCTGCTCCTATCACATGAAGCAAGAGCCCTGCAGCAGATGATATTGTATTTCCTTCAGCATCATATATTGCAAACATACACTCCTTTGCCTCACTGACAACAGGGGACCCGGATACATGAAGCATTGCTTCTCTGCCTTCCCATAATATCTGCCATATCTTATGCTTTAAAACCTCATATGTTATAGGATCTAATTCTTTCCTATCTTCTTTTTTCTTTTTCTCTTTTTTTCTACTCATCTAATACCTCCTATAATTTTTCAATAACAATATTCATATATTCATCAAATCTTGCTTCCTGATCTGGAAGAATCACTACCGTTGTTGTTGGGGCTTCAATAATAGCTGGTCCCTTAATAATATTTCCTACTTTAAGTTTATTAAAGTCATATATATCTGTTTCAACAAAATCATCATATTTTTTAAAAAATGCCTTTCTTTTTTCCTTTAATGCATTCTTTGGATCTCTGCTAACAAATTTGAATTTCTTTATCTTAGGTTTTACAGTATCACTTATAGCTGTAATTCTGAATGATACTATCTGAATCCCAGCTTCCTTATATCCTGAACCTTTGCCGAATATCTTTTCATATAAAGTTTCCCACTCATCTGCTATATTATTTAGATCCTCTGATGTAAGCTTCCCTAATTTTATAGGAATAGTAACCTCATGAACCTGTTTCCCATATCTCATATCAAGCTCTCTTTTTATCTCCACATCTTTTTTCTTAAACCCTTCCTTTTTCATATCCTCAAATGCCTGTTTTTCAATTCTCTCAAATGTGGCATTTATCTTATCAGGATCAGCAGGTAGGTTATGAAGCTCTGTAAGTTTATATGTCCTAACAACATCAGATGATGCGATACCAAAAGCAGAAAATACAGATGCATAGGGAGATATATAAACTTTTTTTGCACCCAATTCCTTTGCATAGGAAGCTGCATGCATAGGGCCATTTCCACCAAAGGCAAATATTACAAATTCTCTCGGATCATATCCTCTTGTGATAACAGAAGATCTGAGATTATCAGACATATGGGAATTTATAATATCATAAATTCCAGCTGCAGCCTCAACTGGATCCATATTTAATGGCTTTGCTATCTTCTCCTTCATAGCTTTAATAGCTTTATCTTTATTTAACCTCATCTTACCTTCATAGAAATATTCAGGATTTAAATAGCCAAGGATAAGGTCTGCATCTGTAACTGTGGGTTCAGTACCCCCAAGATCATAGCATACAGGGCCAGGGCTTGACCCTGCACTTTTGGGCCCAACCTTCAAACCTCCTGTAATCTTATCTATCCATGCAATTGTCCCTCCTCCCGCTCCTATTGAAGTCATTTCTATCATTGGTATTGCAACCCTGTATCTACTAATAAGTGGTTCTTTTGCATAAAACCATTTACCATCAGCAATCATACTTACATCAAAACTCGTTCCTCCAACATCGCTTGTGACCACATTCTTTAGCTTCATAGCATCTGCAATATATTTACTACCTATAACTCCACCTGCTGGGCCAGAATCAATAGTTGATATCGGCCTTGCTGTAGCAGAGCTTGTAACTCCTCCATAGGCTTGCATTATAGAAATAGGATGCTTTAACCCCATACTCATCAATTCCTTATTTAATGAATCTATATACTTTTCCATAAGTCTTCCTATTGCAGCATCTATTACCACGGTCATTGTTCTTGAATACTCTCTTATTTGTGGAATTATTTCACTTGCAACGGCAAGATATATATGGGGATAATCCTTTTGTATCATTTCTTTAATTTCTTGCTCATGTTTATTATTGGCAAAAGACCAGAGTAGTGATATTGCAATTGCTTCAACCCCTTTATTAATAAGCTCATCTATAGCCTCCTTTGCCTGTTTCTTATTCAGTGGTATAAGAACTCTCCCTTTATAATCAACCCTTTCAATAACTCCTTTTATAAATGGCCTTGGAACAATAGGTTCTGGTTTTCTGCAGGTTGCTTGATGTCTTATCTCAATTTCTGATAAACCATCTGTTCTTCCAACCGATCTCATAATAAGAGTTACATCTTCGTGACCCTTTGTTGCAATAAGCCCTATTTTCACAAATTTTCTATTTATAACTGCATTAGTTCCAAGGGTTGTTCCATGACCCACAAATAATGTATTCTCTAATAGTTCTTTCATACCTATGTTTAACTTTGAAATAGCATCCTCAAGAGATCTAATTACCCCTGACTTAAAATCCTGATAATTTGTAAGGGCTTTACCAACAGTTACATTTCCATCATCATCTACTATTACTGTATCAGTAAAAGTTCCACCTGTATCAATCCCAATAATATACTTCTTCTTTTTCATACGACCTCCTTTAATCTATCAATAATATAATCAGGTATCCTTATAGCACTTATTCTTTTTTTGTTCTCATCAAATCCCACACATATATGTACTCCATAACCCTTTGCCAGAAGAGTTTTATCCTCTTTTCTATATATATCAAAATTTAATGTTATACTCTTTTCCTTTATTTCTTTAATGGAAGTATATATCTCAAGAATATCATCATATCTTGCTGGAGATATAAACTTACAATAAGTCTCCCCTATTGCAAATGATACCCCTTCTTCAAAAAGATCTCTTATAGATATACCAAAGGAATGGAAAAAATCGTGCTCTGCAATATCGAACCATCCGAAAAAGTTTGGATAAAATACAATACCAGCCTGATCTGTCTCTCCCCATCTCACCTTTATCTCAGTAATAGATTTCTTCATCAGATTACAAGTCCACCATCAACACATATAACCTGGCCAGTTATAAAATTAGAATCTTCAGAGGCAAGAAAAACAACGGTTGGAGCAATCTCCTCTGGCTTTCCAAATCTACCAAAAGGGACCCTTTCAAGATATTTCTCTCTGAATCTCGGGTCAGTCAGAATCTTTTTAGTCATTCTTGTCTCTGCTGCCGGAGCAATACAGTTTACATTTATATTATACTTTGCCATCTCCTTTGCAGCTGATTTTGTAACCCCTATTATACCAGCCTTTGCAGCACTATAATTTATCTGACCGATTGTACCAACAATTCCAGCAGCAGATGTTACATTTATTATCTTCCCATACTTCCTTCCCATCATATACCTTATAGCTTCTTGAATACAATAAAAGGTTCCATTAAGATGGACAGCTATCACACTATTCCATTCTTCATCCGTCATTTTATGAAGCATAGCCGGACGAATTATACCTGCATTATTGACAAGTATATCTACCTTCCCAAATTTTTCAATCGTTTTGTTAAATAAATTTTTTACATCATCTCTATTTGACACATCACATCTAATAACAATTCCTTCCCCTCCAAATTTTCTTATCTCATTTATAACCATTTCTCCTTCATTTATATCTACTTCACCTATAACAATTTTTGAACCTTCCTTGGCAATAGCGATAGATATTGCTTTTCCAATCCCCATCCCTCCACCTGTAATAACAGTCACCTTATCTCCAAGCTTCATAAATCTTAACCTCCATTAGAGAATAAAATTATATTTATAGATATTAAATCTTAAAATACAAAAGGTCAAGATTTTTTTTAGAGATCCTTATCCCTTTGACTAGGGGGATAATAATACCTTGGGACGGTTTCCTATTGAAATTACAAATATCCCCCATAATGGTCATCTTAAGGGACATACTATACAAAGGCAGATGCAAGATGTACAAGTAATATTACTTAATCAAACTGATCGAGGGCGCTTAGAGTACCTTACAACAGTTCTGCTACTTCATATAACAGAATTATAATAATCAGAGATATAGATGGTAATAACAGACTTTGCATCTCTCTATTATATAGGACCACAGGAAGTGAGTTAAGCTTCATAATTAAATCTTAAGAAAAGATTAAAAGGTTCTGCATGTTAGTGATATCCGATTATTACATGGAGAATTAAAGAAGCAGGTACCAAGCTTATATAAATTTTCAGCAATAATTAATGTGAAGAGAGATACATCTTTGACATAAAAATTTTTTTTGGTTAAAATTAACTTTGCGAGGTTTATATGATAATCGAAAATATGACAATGGAAGAATTTGAAGAAGGGATAAAGAGAACAAAATCGGTTATTATACCTGTGGGATCTGTAGAAGAACATGGTTGCCATCTTCCTTTAGCTACGGATATAATTCAATCTTATGAAATAGCAAAAATGGTTTCTAAAAAAATAGAGATATTTGTTGCTCCGCCGATATATTATGGACTATGCAGAAGCACAAGCAGGCATCCAGGTACAATTACTATATCAGGTAATACATTAAGATTGCTTATATATGATATTGTTAAGTCTCTTTATTCCCATGGATTAAGGAATTTTATAATCTTTTCAGGACATGCTGGAGGAACTCATATCTCTTCCCTTCAAGAGATAGGTGAGATCCTATTAGAGGATATTAAGGATATAAATATTGCTATTGTTTCAGATTACGATATCACTGTAGAAAAGAGTAAGGGGGTAATAGAGTCTGAAGGAGATTCACATGCAGGTGAGATTGAAACATCAAGGATATTATTCCTCAAGCCCTCGCTTATTAAAGGAATGGGAACAAAGGAATTCCCTAAATTTCCAAAACCTATTCTTGTCAGAGATAAAAGAAAATATTGGCTAAATGGTATATGGGGTGACCCAACAAAGGCTACAAAAGAAAAGGGAGAAATACTCACAAACATAGCTATTGATGGATTGATAGAAATTATAAAAAAATTGGAAAATTTTTCAGAATAGTGGTAATCCCTTATTTTAAGATATCATCCTTAAATTTCCATTATGAAGAATCCCACCTATAATAGATATCAATATCCCCTAATTAATATTTCTGCCACCTCAGGCCTTGTGAATTCAGGAGGAGGAGCCTCTCCCTTTTTAAGCATTTCTCTCACCTTTGTTCCTGATAAAGACACATGATCTTCTTTACTATGGGGACATGTCTTGGTTGATACCATGCTTCCACATTTCTTACAATAGAATGTGTAATCAAAAAACAATGGCGTTATTCCAAGTTCTTCTGGATTAAATTCATCAAATATGTGATGAGCATCAAATGTACCATAGTAGTTACCAACGCCAGCATGATCCCTACCCACTATAAAATGGGTACATCCATAATTTTTCCTTACTATTGCATGGAATATAGCCTCTCTTGGTCCAGCATACCTCATAGCAGCAGGAAATACAGAAAGTAAAACTCTATCTTTAGGGTAATACTTCTCTATAAGAACTTCATAGCTCTTCATTCTGACATCTGCTGGTATATCATCCTTTTTTGTTTCTCCAACAAGAGGGTGAAGTAACAACCCATCTACAATTTCAAGAGCACACTTCTGTATATACTCATGAGCTCTATGAACAGGATTCCTTGTCTGGAATCCAACTACTCTTTTCCACTTCCTTTCAGAAAATATAGCCCTTGTCTCAGATGGATCAAGCCTATACTTAATAAAATCTTTATGTTTTGGTTTTGAAACAATTGATACCTTACCCCCAAGTATGATGTCCCCCTTTTTAACCAAATATCCTACCCCAGGATGAGCCATGTCATCTGTTCCGTAAACCATTATAGCCTCTTTTTGCCTGTCATATTTATATTTATCCTCAAGATTAAGAACTCCCAGGCATCTATCCCTCTTTTCAAAAAGGGATATATCTTCACCTATCTTTAAACTATTACCTATATCCTCTCCTACTCTTAAAGTGATAGGGATTGTCCATGGAAGTCCATTACTCAATCTTTTACTTTTTAATACAGAAAGATAATCATCTCTATTCATAAAACCTTGAAGCGGACTATATCCCCCATTAGCTATAAGTTCAATATCTGATATTTCCCTACTGTCAAGGTATATCTTCTTTAATCCATACATATCTCCTATATTTTCTTTATCCACAAATCTATTTATTAATATTCCACCATGAGGCTTTATCATTAATCCTCCTCCAATATATATTTTGTTTTTATTTCAAATTCTTCAACATTGCCATTTATATCTATTGCCTTCCATCCTATCATATCATGAGATAGGTTGTAAGGCTTTAATGTGGAATTAAAAAATCCCATCTGATAAGAAAGTTTCATCTCTATAGCCCCTATGGGACATGCCTTCACACATACGTAGCAATTCCAACAATCTTTTTTATCCCTTAGAATAGCCTTTCCATCCCTTATAAATATAAGATCACCAGGGCATAATCTCATACATGGTGGATTCTTTGATCCATGGCATCCATTACATATATCTTTATCAATATACACAGGCATATCATACCTCCCTTGTAAATACATCTATATTCTTGTCTGTTATATTCATCTTAGAATTTACAAATTTAAGCCAGTTTTTATCATCTCTATCAGGATAGTCTATCCTTGTCTGATAACCCGGCCATCTTGTTTCCTTCCTGAATATAAGATGTTCAACCAGAACTCTTGCAACATATACCCTATTTATAGCCTCATGGGCTAATTTAAGGGAGTGGAGATCAGAGGCATATAAGTATTTGAATTGAGGAATTAGATCATTCAAGTACTTTCTTGCCAGTAATAGTCTATTTTCATTTAATTCATAGAATGAACTTATACCACCAGCATATTCATCCATTATCTTTTGAAGTCTTACCTCAAAATCATAGGGCCCAACCCTATGAGATAATTTAATCTTATTAAATAAGGGGAAATACACCCTCTCTATTTCTCTATCCACTTCATTCTTATCCAGCTCTATATGTTCAACATCTTTAATATAATTGAGAACAGTCCTTCCTGCAATGATCCCTTCTGCAAAACATCCTGATATAAATTTATATGGAGCTCCACCTGCCACATCACCGGCAGCAAAGAGCCCTTCTAATGTAGTTTTTCTGTTAACCTCAACCCAATAACCTGATTGACAATGTCCTCCTACAATATATGGCTCTGTTAGTTGAATCTCTACAGGATGTTTCCCTGGATCAAGATTATTTGAGATCCAATACAAAACTTGATCAGGATATGTATCAAGATATGCCTCCTTAAGCTCTCTTACTTCCTTTTCATTTAAATGCGTTGTATCAAGATATATCGGCCCTCTACCCTCTTTAATTTCAACTATTGGAGCATAAGCCCTTATCGGGGTTGGAGCTCTATTTCCTCCTATATGAGCCCATCTTTTTTCCATAAATTCTTCACCTTTTATATTCACATACGGAGCCTTAAAACCGAGGGCAATCGTCCCAGTAGGAGATATAACATCCTTTGTTCTTAATGCTATATACCTCATCTCAAAGGTTGTCATTTCAGCTCCGGCTCTTATTCCCATTGCGTATCCATCTCCGGTATTAAATGGAGAATACCATGTCTTATGTTCTGCATCATAGGGATTATTGGGTCTATATATACCTGAAGCGCCACCAGTTGCTACAATTACAGACTTTGATCTAACTATATAGAACTTATTCTCTCTTATGTTAAATCCAAACACCCCACAAACTCTACCTTTATCCATTATAAAGTTTGTAGCAAATGTATAATTCATTATATTAACCTTGAGTCTTTTAACAACAGAGGCTATAATAGGTTTTATTGATTCACCATTTATTCTTATATTCCATCTTCCTCGAGGTATATATTTCCCTCTCTCATCCTTCATTATTGGAAGGCCAAAGCTCTCCACCTTCTTAACAGCATATTCAAACAATTCCGCCTGAGACTTAACTAAATCTTCTCTTATAAGCCCCATAGAATCCCACTTCACAAATTCTGTAAAGCTTTCTGGAGTTTCATTGTTATTTAGATATGCATTTATTGCATTCATTCCCAATGCAAGGCATCCACTTCTATCTATATGAGCCTTTTCTATTATCGTAACATCAACCTTCTGATCTATTTCCTTTATTTCTATGGCAGCAAGACACCCAGCAGTCCCGCCACCAATGATCAACACATCCGTTTCAATAATTTCCTTTTCAATACTCTTCATTCTACCTCCATAATTTCTATCTTAGATTTATCAATATCTATTTTGTATATAGATTTTTTTTTCTTTTTTATAAATATAATTGCGTAATCTATATTAAAGCTATTAATAACAGCCTTACATTCCATAATAAGATCTCCTTCCAATATCAGTCCTTCATAAGGAAGATTGTTTCTTTTCACTATCTTCTTAACCTCTTCTAAGAGATAATAACCCCTCTCTCTATAATCTTTCATAATGGCCTGATTTAGCTGAATAGCAGTTCTCTCACCAACAAATCCATTCTCTAATACCTTGTCCATAATAGACCTCCCAACCTCGGGGTCTAAAACAAACAAAAAATATACTTCAGGATTTTTATCCTTAAATCTTTCTATACTATCTTCTATCGGTTTTAAACTCTTTGGTTCAAATGCCAGAGAGAGTAATATCCTCATCTATATCCTCATCCCCAATATTGGCCAATACATATATGCTACAATATTAAATACTATCCATGATAATATCACTAATATCATTCCTGGTATAATCATGTCCCATATTTTTAAGAAGTTAGATGAATATATAATAGCAGTAGCCGGGGTTCCCATTGGAAGACAGAATGCAAGCCCTGATGGAAGAGCTATAGAATAGGTTATTATCTTTGGATCAATATTAATACTCTTAGCTACACTCATACCAACTGGCATGAGTATAGCTATTACAGCAGAATTACTAACTATCTCAGTTAATATTAATGAAGTAAGTGAGAAGAATATAATTGTTAAAAATTTATCAGCATGGAAATTACCAATGATATTATTAACAGCCCAATATGCCGCTCCTGTTTTCTCAAGAGCTGATCCAAGACATATTGCTCCTCCATACATTAAAATAATACCCCAGTTCACATAATTCTCTATATCTCTCCACTTAACAACCCTTAGCATAAAAAGAGATATTACTCCTAATATAGCTATATTGGCAATCCCTAAACTCTTACTAAAGAATACCCATAAAAATATAGTAATAATCATTATTATCCCTACAATTCTCTCTTTTAATGATATTATCCCAAGATCCTCAACATTTTTAGTTAATAGATATTCTGCATTTTTAACATCATCGAGATCTATTTTAAAAAATTTTAATATTGTAAAATATCCTAAGATTAGCATTATTAATACTATTGGGAAAGCTGTTATTATCCATTCAATAAATTCTATGTTCTTTCCTGTTATTTCATATAATATCCCTATTGCCAATGGATTTCTTGCACCTCCAAGCATTGTAGCTATTCCTCCAATAACAGATCCCCATCCCATAGCAAGGAATAAAGATTTTGCATAGTTACTCTTAAGTGGTTTAAGACCTAAGGCTTTTACAATCTCAAGAACAATAGGAAATACCATTGCAGCAACTGCATGTTCAGACATAAAAAATGATAGAAAAGCTGTTAAAAAGAATATGGCTTTAAAGAGACTCTTAGGAGTATTACCAAATCTATTTAGAACCTTTAAAGCTATTCTACTACTTAAACCTGAACTCATCATCGAAGCTGCTAACATAAACGCACCTAATATAAAGAATATTGCCTGATTTCCAAATAATGAATAAGCCTTATTTGCATCCATAATACCCAGAAGAGGAATCAGAATAAGAGCCAACAGGCTTGTAATAGCTAAGGGTAAAAGATGAGTAACCCATAAAATGAAAGAGATAATAAATATAGCTATTGCCCTCTTACCCTCTACTGTTAATCCAGTTGGAGTTGGAAGATTTATTATAATAATAAAGAGAATTGCTAACAATAAGAACCCTATATATCTGAGACTCTTCCCAAATAATATTATCCATATAGGTCTTTTATCTATAATTATCTCCATTATAATCCCGAAGATTCAAAAGAATCTCTTACTTCTTTAACTCTTAATTTTCTGATTAGATTAGATAATCCTTTTAATGTCTTTAATCCCAATCTTGTTCTGTAGAAATTCTCTATTATATTGCTCCCCTTATTCACAAAAAATCTTCCATCCATCGGGGTTGGAATGATACTAATATTCCTTATCCAACCTATATTTATACCTTTATCCTTAATAGCTTTATATATAAAAGCAAGGATATATTTTATCTCTTCCACAGGCGGGTGAAGCCATCTGGAGATTAAAGGTAGAGGAATAACACCTATATCTGTTAATGTATCGATCTTATTTATTATCGACTCAACAGAATCATATACAGGTATAACATAACTCATAACAGCACCATTTGGGAATATAGAAGCAGCATATTTTAGTTTTTCAATATCCATATCATTATATATAACTATATCAACACCGATTGCATATGTTAGATCTATCCATTTGTTCTCATCTGGCAAGGTTATTTCAACAGACAAAAGCGTATCAATCTTTCTTTTTATCTCTCTTATATATGGTTCTAAGAATCTTATCCCTCCATCCTCACTCCACTCAGAATATACAAGATGAACAACCTCAACTAAATTATCTTTATATACTGATTCAATAGTTTTTAACACTTCATCTATTGAGTAATCCTCTATTATCTGTATAAATAACCATTTCCCATATAGATTACCTATATCTGATAATTTTCTCCCTTTAGATGAAAAACTCTTATACAATGACGGAATAGGAGCAATTTCTACCTCAATTTTATCAGATCCGTTAACAATAACCGCCTTTTTACCTAACCTTTTTAAGAAATACGGAGAATCTTTAACATCTAATAAATTAACTAACACTTTATCTGGAAGAATAAGGTCCATATGGGGAATATTGCCGAATTCTTCCCTAAGTTCATCATCAATGCTTGCCCCATTGATAAGAAGATTTATTTTTAGATCCCCTATATTCATAGATTCTCAAAAAGTGGGGTACTAAGATACCTTTCTCCTGTATCCGGTAAAATAACCACAATAACCTTACCCTCATTCTCCTTCCTTTTAGCAACTTCAAGAGCAGCCCATAGAGCGGCACCCGATGATATCCCACATAGCATCCCTTCTTCCTTTGCAAGCCTCTTTGCTGTGATAAATGCATCCTCATTTGTAACAGTAATCACCTCATCTATTATGTTTAAATTCAAAACATCAGGTATAAATCCAGCGCCTATACCCTGTATCTTATGCATACCGGGTTTCCCACCAGAAAGAACAGGAGAATCTTTTGGTTCTACAGCAATGGCTCTAAAATCAGGTTTTAGAGGCTTTATTACCTCAGAAACCCCTGTTATTGTTCCCCCGGTTCCTACCCCTGACACAAGTATATCCACTCTTCCAGCTGTATCCTTCCATATTTCTTGAGCAGTAGTTCTCCTGTGGATTTCAGGATTTGCCGGGTTTTTAAACTGCTGAGGAATAAAAGAATCTAAAATCTTCTTTGCTAACTCCTCAGCCTTCTCAACAGCCCCCCTCATTCCTTCACTACCTGGAGTTAAAACAAGCTCAGCCCCAAGCATTTTTAAAAGACTCCTCCTCTCAACACTCATTGTATCAGGCATTGTTAGGATCAATCTATAGTCCTTTGCAGCTGACACAAATGCAAGTGAAATTCCGGTATTGCCAGATGTTGGTTCAATTATTGTAGTCCCTCTATGTATTAATCCCCTTCTCTCACCATCCTCAATCATACTCACCCCTATCCTATCCTTCACACTTCCAAGAGGATTAAATGATTCAAGCTTTCCTAAAATTTCTACTTTAAGATCTTTAGCAATCTTGTCTAATTTTACCAACGGAGTTCTTCCTATTGTTTTTGACATATCTTTATATATTTCCATCTAATTAACCTCACATCGAATATCATATTCCTTCAACTCCTTTATCTTCGGTTCTACTCCACATAGGGGGCAATCCTTATTCTTACTTATATTGATAATTCTAAATGTTAAAGCCAGAGCATCAAATATCAATATCTTCCCTACAAGGAGTTCCCCTTTCCCCAATATATATTTTATAGCCTCTGTTGCCTGTAAAACTCCTAAAATACCAGCTACAGCCCCCAATATACCAGCCTCCTGACAACTGGGAACCATACCTGGAGGAGGAGGCTCTGGGAATATACATCTATAGCATGGTCCCTTATTTGGAATTATAGTCATCAGCTGTCCATCAAATCTTAATATACCAGCATCAACAAGAGGTTTTGACAAAAAGAAACAGGCATCATTTAATAGATATCTTGCTGGGAAATTATCAACCCCGTCAATTATGAGATCATAATCCTTAATAATATCCATTATATTATCAGCACTTATTCTCTCTTGGTATCTCCTTACCTCAATATCTGGATTTATATCCTTCAGGCTCCTCTCAGCTGATAGAGTCTTTTCCCTACCAATATCCTCTGTCCTGTGAAGTATCTGCCTCTGGAGATTACTTATATCAACTATATCCATATCTATTATTCCTATTAATCCGATACCTGCTGCAGCAAGATATAAACTTGCAGGTGAGCCAAGCCCACCAGCCCCTGCAACAAGAATCTTAGCTTCTTTTAATTTCTTTTGACCCACACCGCCAACTTCAGGTAATATTATATGTCTGCTATATCTTTTTATCTCCTCTTCTGTAAATTGAAGCATTCTTTACCTCTTTTTGATCACTATCTCCCAATCACTATCATTTATTTTATCAACTTTTAGAACCTCATGTCCCTCATTCTCCATACTCCTTGGAACATTATCTACTGCAGGCTGATGATCTACAATAACCCTTAATATTTTACCTTCTTCCATCTCTTCAAGAGCAAGTTTTGACTTAACAAATGTATAAGGACATACCTCTCCTTTAAGATTTATCTCTTTATCAAAATTTACATCTTTCTCCATAATTTCATACCTCCTTTATTAAAGAATCCAGATCCATTTCTCTCTTAATCCTTTTTATATCCTCATATAATGGATAAAGTGGATAGTTCCTAAATGCTTCACCAGGTCTTGAGTTTGCAAAAGGTCTGTTACATGTAAGCTCACCATTATTACTCCCGCAACCGGATGTGATAAAAGGAAGACCACTTTCGACCAGATTTCTTATACTTTCTTTATCAGTATTAATATAAGCTATCATTCCATTTTTATCATATTCAACCTCATCTCCTTTTATAACTCCTTTCTCTATCATATATCTAACAAGCTGAACCCTTCTATACCTCTTAACAGAGGGTCTCCTTCTTCTTTCCATAATAGAGCCTGCCTCAGGATAAAAGGAAAAGAGGTGAGAAAATACCTGCATCCTATTAAGAGTTTTGAAAATATTAACAAGATTATAATCCTTCTCCCCTAAACCAACAATTATGTGGCATCCAACCCGCCATTCTCCAAAGTATTCCCTTGATTTTATTATAGTATTCCAATATTTTTCCCATGAATGGGGACCTCTAACCCACCTCCCCCTCCTCTTCTCAAATATCCTTTTATTTGCAGCATCAAGCCCTATACCTATCATATCAACTCCATTATCTCTCAGTTCTTTAATATCTCCATCCCTTAATATAGTTGGTGTTATAAGAGCTGATATGGGCAATCCCACATATTTCAGCCTATTTAATAAAAATATAGTATGATCATAAGCTCTCTTATCTGTTACCATTGATATACACAATCTCTTAAACTTATCTCTATATTTATAAATCCTTTCGGATATTTCATCAAAATGATACATAGGCCATTCAACCCTTATAAAGGTATCTCCCATTCTATCTCTTGCCAAACCACAATAGGCACATCTACCTTTACAGCCCTCCCTATATGTTAATAAAAGGTTTACACAATATAGTTTAATATCTCTATAAAACCTACCAGGTAAAAATCTTAATGCTATTGCAGCACCAAGACTCAATTTAAGATAATATGGGCTCTCCATTATATATCCATTCCCTCTTAAGATATTTATTCTTCTCTATACTCCTTATCTTTTCTTTTTCTTTCTCGCTAAATGGCTCATCTATAAAGGATATCTCAAAGGCTTCCTGAAATCCCTTTTTTATAAAAGCTCTTACTCTCTCTACACCTATTTTATAACCCAATTCTCTTGACAGGGTTGTTATCCTATCCTCATAGGAAAATATACCCTTATCTTTCACCTTATCAAAAGAAAATCTCAATATATCTATCATTAATCCGAGATCAATATCTACCAATATACTTGCATGGAATAAAAGAATTCCACTATCATCAACATATATCCCTAATCCAGCTATCTTTTTACCCCCAACCTCTATATCATTTTTCCCCTTTAATGCCCCATATATATTTAAAAAATTTAATCCTCTTATTATTCCAGAAGAATATAAAGAAAATATCTCATGGGGATAAACAGGAGCCGGGTTATAAGTAACAAGAGAAAGACCAAGTTGATCCTCACCCATTATAATAGCACCTCCACCGGTTGGTCTCCTATTTATCTCTATATTTAGCTCCTTACATCTATTCATATTTAACTCCCTTTCAATATCCTGAAATCTTCCGACAAATGCAGAGTAGGATCTATATGTATATAACCTTAGGATCACAGGATACTTCAACTTATTCTTATAAGTACTCATTATATATTCATCCCCTGCCAATCCATAGGAACCGGGTACTTTATCCTCCTCTATATATCTCCAATAGTTCATAATGAGCAACAAACCTCACGAAATTCAGGATTAAATCCTTTTTTTACAGAATAATTCAAAATTCCATTAGAAGGATAAGCAATCCCATCAAACTCCATATCTACAGCTAATTTGTCTATAATGAATTTTTGATTTCCAGCAGGTCTTGCGCACCCAAGAACAACTCTTAAATTCTTTGCTTTTGCCTTATAAAAAAATCTTTCTATCTCATTAATTTCGGGGGTCTTTATATCCTCCATTGGCGTACCGAAATAAGGTGTTATGATGACTATTACTAAAAGCTTTATAGGGTAATTAGATACTATATCAAGAGCTTTATACTCACCCCAAAATCTTCCATAATGAAGCCCCAAGACTATATGCGGAATCGCTGGAATTCCATATTCTGTAAGTAAGCATAATGACTTTTCAAAATCATCTACTGATTTATTCATATGATATACCCTTCTTATGGTCTCATCAGAACCTATTATATCTATCATTGCACCATCTATATTGGATTCCTTCAATGCCAATGCTAATTTTTCATCTACAATACCGGTATGAACTAAAATATTAAGATTAATCCTCCTTTTAATCTCTCTTATATCATCCTTATATTTTACCAATGGAACAACCCCATTCTTATCTGATCCTCCACTTATAAGCACTCCCTCTGTTCCACTCTCATTGAGTCTTTTGCATAGTTCAAATAGGTTCTCTCCACTCCTTAAAGCTCTCATTGAAGTCAAAATTTTCCCTTTACAATGGTCACACATAAGAGAACATTCACTCCCTGTTAAGCTTATTGGGATAAAATTATTTCTTTTATTCTGTTTAAGCTCTTCTGTCTCATAATATTTCAATCCTGGCGCAAAGAATTTTATCTCTTTCATTCTGGGAATAACCCTTTTTCTTTATATTCATTTATCTCTCTTTCGAGCCAGGCTCTTATATTTCCTTCTCCATGAACAAGGTCATTTAAATCATTAGGATTTAACATTTCTATAACTACAAACCATCCATCTCCATAGGGATCTGTATTAACAATGGTAGGATTATCTAAAACCTTTTTATTAACCTCCAATATCTTACCATTAACCGGGGATCTAAGTGGACCTATATATTTACCAGCTTCAAGAGAACCAAAGGCCCTACCCTTTTTTACTTCTCTTCCAGGAGGTAATAGCTTCACATATGCCACTGTTCCAGCAGCCTTCTGTCCAAACATATCAAGTCCAACCCTAACTTTACCATCCTCCATCTTTGCCCAGAGATGATCCTTTGGATCATAATATAAATCCTCTAAAAACTCAAATTCATCTATTTTTATCATATAACCCTCTCAATAAGTTCTGATATATCCATAACTTTAATCTTTGACCTTTTCTCCTTTATCCCGTTTAGTATCATTCTCTTACACTGCTGACAGGCTGTTAATAATATCTCCCCTCCCATATCCTCTGTTTCATCTATAAGATGTGAAGATATTCTGACACTAAGCCCATGATCTATCATCTCCATATCACCCCCACCCCCACAACAATACCCCTTTTTTCTATTATTAGAAAGTTCAAAGAAGTCTATCCCGGGTATACTCTTTATAACCATTCTTGGTTCTTCAAATATATTAAGCCCTCTACCAAGATCACATGGGTCATGATATGTTACTCTCTTTTTTAATCCACTCAGTTCTATTTTTTTATTTTTTATAAGGAGATTTATAAATTCTGAAAAGTGCATAAGTTCTATACCATCAACCCTATACTCATTTTTCCATGTATAGTAACATGATGGACAATTAAATAATATCCTCTTAGCTCCAAGCTCTTTAACCATATTTATATTATGCTCCTTAAGCTTAACCGCCCTATCCCCCATTCCAGCTATAATAAGAGGGAAACCACAGCACCATTCCTTACCACCAAGTATCGAGAAATCGATACCTAACTTGTTAAGTATTTTTATATTTGCCATAGGTATATCCTGAACAGAAGGTGAAAAAGAGGCAATACAGCCAACAAAGTAGAGAGTTTGAGCTTTATCTCTAATATATAGATTATCAGGAAACTCATCAAGATACTCAACCCAGAGAGCTCTATCATCGTTGGGGAAATTAAGAACGTTGTGCTTGGTTTCTACAATCTCTGGTAGCTCCTTTACAGAATCTTTGAAGAATTCTTCATTATCTATTAAATATTCCCTCATGGATATCATTAAACTTCTTGTTTCAATTTTTACAGGGCATACAGGTTGGCATTTGGCACATAGAGTACAATTAAAAACTCCTTTTGAAAATTCTTTAATATCGACCCTTTTTGAACCCTCAATAATCTTCCTCAATCTATATATCTTCCCAAAAGGTGTATCTTCATCCTTTTCTGTCTCTCTATATACCTCACACCATTTAACACATTCACCACATCTTGTACAGGCATCAAGCTCAACCATCTCCTTAAATGTATAAAATGATGGAGATTCCTTTTCTACAATTCTATTTTTGATCTTTAGATCATCCATATATGTAAAAGATATGGATAAAGGAGATACAAATATATGAAACAGCTTACTATATGGAAGATAGGAAATTATAGATAGCGAAATAGTAGCATGGAACCACCATGAATAGGGATATAGGGTATTATAATCTATATTAAATCCATCTATTAGATTAGATATTATATAGCCTACCGGAGAATATATCGATATATTACCATTTGATAGAAATCTCAAAGATTCTAACAAAAATCCAGATATTAAAGAGGTAAAGATTAGTATTAGAATTACTGCATCATCCCAGACATTTCTCAATTGAGGAGGCTTATGGATATACCTCCTGTAAATATAGTATATTATTCCTGTTAATGCTATTAAACCTGCAAAGTCATTTATAATTGCAAATAATGGGGCATCCTTATCTACTTCCCATATACCCCACTTTGTAAGCATATTTCCTAAGCTTCCTATAAAAAAGAGGATTATAAAGGAAAGGAATATAGAAAGATGCATTAGCCATCTTGTTCTACATTCCTTAAATAACCTTATCTGTAAAAATGAATCTTTAAATATTGAATATAAAGATTTTTTATCCTTTAAAAGATTTAAATACTCTCTTAATAGGGTTAATATTTTCTCTTTTAATCTATATTTAGCCCCCTTCTTAATTTCACCCTTTCCCCAGGGATACAACCTATATATTATACCGATTATAAATATAAAAAAGGAAAGGATGAAGAGGATATAGAAATATCCTATATTAATCATTCTTTTCTATCAATATCCTCCAGATACTTCCTTCCTCTTCTATAATCTTATATGTATATCCCTTCTTATTACAAAAAGATGGAATGGTTTCCGTTGCAGCTGGTTTATGGTCTGTTATAACCTCCAGCACCTCACCCTTGCTTATACCCTTTAATGCATCCCTTGTATCTATAAGGGGATAGGGACATATTTTCCCTTTAACATCTATAACCTTTGAAACCTTATTTTCCATTTAATCCCCCTTTTTTAAACAAAATTAAATACCTTGTTCTCTGCTATTAAATCCACAAGTTGAGAATAGTTTATCCTCTTTATATAGGATGGTAATACATCCAGCAACCCTCGCTTTTTGAGATCATTCTCAACAGCATATATTTCCTTCTTATTTGCAAATCTCTTAACATTAAGATATACTCCATCCTGAATCAATACTATCTTTGCATCATTATCAATCTCTGCAAGTGCCAATCCATTCTCTCCATAAGGTTTATCAATTAAATATAGTCCCATAATAACCTCCTCTAAAAGTCTATATTAAAATCTGCCTCTTTATATAGTTCAAGCACTCTCTTTCTTGGAATAACTTCCACATCATCCGCCAATTTGTCCTTTGATATATTACGAGCATTAAGAGATTCTTCTTCAACATAGAGTTTTGATCCTGCTTGAGATAAGGTAGTTATATACTTAACCGTATCAGTTCTATCAACATTTTTAAGACAGAAATATATCCCATCGCCTAAAAAAATCATATCAACTCTATGCTCATCAATACCCGCTGTTGTCCCAACAGCAGCTCTTAGCCCTTCTGTATAGTATATTGACCCATATGGAGGACGATTAAAGCTTATTAGTACCTTTCTTTCAGCCATTTTAACCTCCTAAAGTGTTATTAATCTGTCAACTTCTCCTTGCATTTCAGCAAAATCTGGCAATCCACCAACCTTAACTCCATCAATATACTCCTTTCCATTCTCTAATCCCCTCGCATTTACACATATTCCACATGCAATAATCTTTGCTCCTTTCTTTATCAGCTGAGTAAATCTATCCTTTGGTAAAATATCTAAATCCGGGAATGTCTGATGCTTAATAGGATTATATACACCATCTAAATATTTAAATATATGTACCTCATACCCTTTATCAAGTGCTGCATCAGCTATGTTACAGAGCGTCTCCCAGTTCTCAAACTGATAAGGACCGGATGTCAATAAAAATCCTATCTTCATTTTATACACCTCCTTTCTACCAGTTTATAACCTTATTAGCTTCAAATATAAGCTTCACAATTCCATCATAATCTATTACATTTTTTCTATTTAATCCTCTTGCCTCTACATCCTTTTTACAATATAACCCATTAGGGTCATCATAATATACTGCATCATGGATAAAGAGTATAATATTATCCTCCCCCATATCCTTTATAATATTTAGCACTCTCTCATCCTTCTTCCTTAATACATGCAATATCTTCATTAGTACGAGATTATAACCTCACTATCTCTTATTGTATTTAATATCTCATTACTCGATACTACCTTCACATTATACTTAATATTTTTAATTCCTCTTTTATCCACTGATTCTTTATCTACAAGAAGATCCATATTAAAAGATATAAGAGTTTCTATATGTTTATCTATTTCAGGAGAGTTTATAATCTCTGGCTTAAGATCTGTTAATAGATATACCCCATCATCTAAAAATATCACATTTACCTTATTATCTTGAAGAGTTAACCCCACACTCATCCTCAAAGCCTCTGAAGGTATAAGGCTGTTAAAAGGTGATTTTCTTATTACTACAGATACATTTTTACAGAAATTTTCAATTTTCATGTGAACGATAAGAATCTATCACTCTCATTTACTATTACTGCTAAATCATATTGACTTCCAAATAATATACCCTCTCTTTTAGGAATATCCTTATCATAGGCATTCTGAGCACATACAGTTATATTTGCTCCTTTATCTAAAAGAGATAAAAAAGCCTTATCATTTATGTTATATATTCCATCACACATAAGAAATATATTAACTTCTATACCACTATTCAATGCAGACTCAGTAAACTTAATAACTGTATATTTATCTTCTTTCTCAGGACTTGTTGTTAAAAGAATTCCAAGTTTCATTTCTTATCTATAACCTCTTCAATAAATTCATTTCCATTGAATACCCATGCTTTTTCTTCAATATTACCATTCCTGGATATAGCTAATATAAGGTATATATAATCTGGCCATGCTCTCTCTTTATCAAATTGTGATGGTAAAGATGGATGATCAGGATGTGAATGATAGAATCCTATTATCTCAAGATTATTTTCAGATGCTTTCCGATCAATCTCAATAAAATCCTTTGGATCTATTTCGTATCTATCACGGGCTCTATCTTTAACAATATTTTTTGTAGAGTATGCTATCTTTACCAATCTCTCTTTGCCCACCAATATTCCACATGCCTCATGAGGATAACACCCCTTTATATGCTCTATAATAGCCTTATTTACCTTCTCTGGTATAGTTATCATATTAATATCCTAAACTTAGATATCTATCCCCCCCATCTGGGAATATTGTCACAATAACTCCTTTATTAATCCTCTTTGCAAGTTCAATAGCACCTTTTAGAGCAGCCCCGGAAGAATGCCCAACCAGCAAACCCTGTTCGAGTGCCAACCTTCTAACTATCTTATAGGCATCGTCAGTATTTACATATATTTTCCCATCAGGGAAGTCCTCATTATATATAGTAGGAACTATTGAGCTTTTCATATGTTTAAGACCCTCTAATCCATGTAAAGGACTATCTGGTTCAACAGCATATACTTTAATATTTTTATTAAATTCTTTTAATCCCCTTCCGGTACCCATAAGTGTACCACTTGTTCCAATCCCTGCCACAAAATGAGTAATTCTGCCATCTGTTTGAGCTATTATCTCTGGAGCGGTTGTATAATAATGGGCTAATGGATTCGAAGGATTAGTATATTGAGAAGGCATAAAGTATTTTTCAGAATTTTTCCTATATATCTCCTGTGCAAGTAATTGCGCTCCATCTGATCCTTCTAACGGATTTGAAAATATTATCTTTGATCCATAGGCTGTAACAATCCTTTTCCTTTCCTCACTGACATTCTCAGGCATTACAAGCTCTACTCTGTATCCCTTTACAGATCCTATCATAGCATAGGCTATACCGGTATTACCTGATGTAGAATCTAATATTATCTTATCCCTCGTAAGCCTACCAGACTTCTCTCCATCCTCTATCATCCTTAATGCTGCTCTATCCTTAACAGACCCACCAGGATTAAACCATTCAGCCTTTGCATATATTTCTACATCTTCAGGGATATTGCTCTCTATACACTCTATTTTTATAAGAGGTGTATTACCAATCTGCCTCAGTATATCATAGCTATAAAACTTTTTTTCAATATCTATATTATTATCTACATTAGTGGCCAATTCCACAAAACTCCTCATAATCTATAAGTTCCTCAATTGTGGGATTTTCTCCGCATATAGGGCATGATGGATCCCTTTTAATCTTCATTTCTCTTATTTCCATATTTAACGAATCATATATAATAAGCCTTCCAATTAATGGATTTCCAATATTGAGTATTAATTTTAATGTCTCAATAGCCTGAACCACCCCTATAAAACCTGGTAAGACCCCAAGAACACCTGCCTCCTGACAACTTGGAACCATACCAGGAGGTGGAGGCTCTGGATATAAACATCTGTAACATGGACCAGAATATGGCTTAAATACTGTTGCCTGCCCTTCAAATCTAAATATACTACCATAAACGTTTATCTTGTTTGACAATACACAGGCATCATTAACAAGATACCTAGTAGAGAAATTATCACATCCATCTACAACCATATCATAATCCTTTATAATATCCATTATATTAGAAGAAGTTATCTTTTCTTTATATGGTATCACATTAACATCTGGATTAAGTGATTTTAATGTATCTTTTGCTGATTCTACTTTTGCTCTACCAATATCCTTTGTCTTATGTAATATCTGTCTCTGAAGATTACTGAGATCAACTGAATCAAAATCAACAATACCTAAAGTTCCTACACCTGCTGCTGCAAGATAAAATGCTGCTGGTGACCCAAGACCTCCTGCACCAATGAGTAAAACCTTCGCATCAAGAAGCTTTTTTTGCCCTTTTCCACCAACTTCAGGTAGTATAATATGTCTACTATATCTTTTTATTTGCTCCTCTGTAAAATTCATTCTATCACATCCTTCTCTATAGGTTCTACCTTAACGCCTTCGTCTTTAAAGAATTGGATAGCCTTTTCAATTTCATCTTCTTCTCCTTCTAATTCAAGGGCTACAAGACCTATTTCATCTGATACACTCGCACTCCTAATATTTGTAATAACATTATATTTATGGCTAACCCTATATATAAGCGGCTCCTTTATAAGACTCTGAGGATATGTAAGATAGACCTTTTTTTTTATTGAAACCCCACCTGCAATAGCAGGAACAATGGATACACTATCTCCATCCTTTATTTCCGTATCTAAATTATTAAGAAATCTTATATCCTCATCATTTAAATATATATTTACAAACCTTCTAATATTGCCATTTTCATCGCATATCCTTTCTTTAATTCCTTTATAATTACTTTCCAAATTATCAATAGCCTCTCTAATATTCTTCCCTTCTACTCTAACCTCCCCTTCTCCCCCTGTTAGTTTTCTTAAAGGGGTAGGTATTCTGACTAATATACTCATTATTCCCTCCTTTCAACTATCAATCTATAATTATCCCCATACTTTTCTATTAAAAGAATATTATGTCCATCATCTTTAAGGCTCATTGGAACATTCTTTAAAGCCTCCCCTTTTGGTAATATTACTTCAAGACATTCTCCATTATTTAAAGTTTCAAGCTTTAGTTTTGTTTTTACATAAGTCATGGGACATATCTCCTCGGTTACATCTATCCTATCCTTTATATTAAATCCAGTGTTTTCCATTAATTTCATTCCTTATCCTTTTATCTTCAAAATTTGTAACCTTTTCTGAATATTTACCATCATAAAATATATCTTCTTTAAATCTCTTTAGTCCTACCCTATCCATGGCTGTTCCCAACCTTTCACCTCTCTTGCCATTTTTCTTATACCAATCCATAATCTTTTCCGTTATATCAAAAACTTCATCCTCTGTTAAAAAATTTGCAATCCTGGTTCCTAATCTTGGGTGTCTGCCAAATTTTCCCCCAACAAATAAAGCCATTCCTGATCTTTCTGTATATAGAGCAGATGCAGGACATATCCTTATACAATCTCCACAATATATACATAACTCATCTCTAAACCTTAGTATTTCTTTATTACTACTTTTATCAATTATCCATGCTTGAGATTCATCATCAATTGAACCATATTCTAAACATATTTCAGCACATATTCCACATTTAGTGCATTTCTCAGAATCTATCCCTGGCTTTGCAAGCCCCATCACTCCAACATCATTAAACTGAGGTTTTGCACATCCTATTGTACAACCTGTAATTCCAACCTTAAATTTATGAGGAAATATATCAGGATTATCAGCACTGAAATATCTTTTATCAAATTCCATCCCAAGTTTATATACATCAAGAGAAGAATAGGGACACACATCACCCATACATACGAATACACTTCTCATTCTTGGTCCACATCCTGCAAGTACTATACCTTCATTATTTAATTCTTTCTTAGCATTCAATAACTCTTCAGTTCTAATCCAAGGAATTTCAATCCCTTTCCTCATAGTAAGAGCAATATAACCTTTACCATATTTATCTGCTATTTTCCCTATATTATGCAGATCCTCTGTATTTATATGACCACAGGGTATTCTTAAACGAAGGGCATGCATACCCTTTATCCTCTGGGTAATAAATCCTTGCATCTTTTCATCTCTATATTTTTTAACAGTAGGTTGAGGTGAATCATCCGTATTTATAAGTATTTCCTGCGACATTATATATATTCCCCTTTCTTTAATAATTCATCAAATTCTGAAAGCTTAGCATTTATTGTCATAACTTTTCCTACTCTTCCTAATATAGCCTCTTGGGTTTTTAACCCCTGACCTGTAATAGATATAACAATAGATTCATCTTTTGGAATTCTCCCCTGTTCTATAAGCTTCTTGGCAACACCAACTGTAACTCCCCCTGCTGTTTCTGTAAATATACCCTCTGTTTCAGCCAATAACTTCATAGCTTCTATTATTTCGTCATCATTAACAGATTCTGCATATCCATTACTCTCCCTTATGGTCTTCATGGCATAAAATCCATCTGCAGGATTACCAATAGCAAGAGATTTAGCAATTGTATTTGGCTTAACAGGCTTTATTAGATCAGTCTCTTCTTTAACAGCAGTAACAATGGGGGAGCATCCATCTGCCTGAGCTCCATGAACCTTAGTTCTCATTGATGGTATAAGCCCAAGTTTTTTAAACTCATTAAGAGCTTTCCATATCTTTGTTATTAACGACCCCCCGGCCATCGGTACAATAATATGCATTGGAGCCTTCCACTTAAATTGTTCCATTATCTCATAGGCATATGTTTTAGAACCTTCAGCATAATACGGCCTTATATTTATATTTACAAATGCCCATCTATACTTCCCGGCTATCTCACTACATAGTCTATTTACATCATCATAATTTCCTCTAATACCGATAACATTTGTCCCATATATCATCGTTCCTAAAACCTTTCCCTGTTCCAGATCATATGGTATAAATATATAGCTCTTAAATCTCCCAGCAGCTGCGTTAGCAGCAACAGAGTTTGCAAGATTTCCTGTAGAAGCACAGGCAACTATATCAAAATTAAACTCTCTTGCCTTTGACAAAGCTACTGCTACAACTCTATCTTTGAAGGATAATGATGGATGATTCACAGCGTCATTCTTTATATATAATTCTCTGACTCCTAAAGCTTTAGCAAGATTATTAGCTCTAATAAAAGGAGTAAATCCCACATCAAGACCTACAGTAGGTTCTTCATCAATAGGTAACAGTTCTCTATACCTCCACATATTCGGAGGTCTCCTTCTTATAACATTTTTTGTCAGGACCTTAAATATCTTTTCGTAGTTATAAGATACCTCAAGTGGACCGAAACAGAATTCACAAACATGAAGGGCCTCCTTGGGATATTGCCTTCCACACTCCCTACACTTCAATCCTTCAACATAACTCATCAGGTATCCTCCTATATAAAATACATTAATCTTTTATCCATATCCTTCTCTATTCCAATCTTTTCACCTTCTCTACATATATCTTTAATGGTAATATCCTTAAAAAAATCATTTATTTTATTACTAAGCTCTTTTAAAATTGGAAATATAACACATATATCAATCTTCTTACAAATCTTTTTTTTCTCTTTTTCACTTAAACAGAAAACAATTTCTATAGGTCCTTCAATAGCCTCAATTACATCAAAAAGAGTTATATCTTCCGGCTTTTTGGCTAAATAATATCCACCCCTAGGCCCTCTCTCACTATTAAGAATCCCCTTTTTCTTCAGTCTATAAAATATTTGTTCAAGATATCTCCCAGATATGCCTTGCCTCTTTGAGATATCTTTAACATGCGTAGTTTTACCATCATTATGATAAGCAATGTCAAATATTCCTATTATACCATATCTAATTTTCGTTGATAATCTCATATTTTTATTACGTAAGCATCTCTTTTTTCGTGATAACATTATGCAGCATATCTTACCACCTTT
>CAZCTP010000014.1:19255-41660 GCA_964501575.1 uncultured Thermodesulfobacteriota bacterium | reverse complement strand
TATTTTAAGGTGAGCCATCCTTTTTTCCATCACGAAATTGGAGATGCTTCCTTATTCTTGTATTATATAAAAACAAAAATGAAGTATAAAAATAAAAAATATATTATCACATCAAGAAAGGATGTAAATGATAAATACTACCCCCCAAAAATAAATCAATCCCTTGACTTATATTTTCATTTATGTAAGAATATTTCTATCAATAATGAGAAAAGGATGGTTCAAGGTAGAGCTTAGGGTTAGATTTAATGAGACAGACCCTGCTGGCATTGTTCATTTTGCAAATTATCTCAATTATTTCGCTGTTGCAGAAAGTGAATTTAGAAGAGAGCTATTTAAAAAGGTTCATGAAAAAATTAAAAACAATAGATTTCATTTCCCAAGAGTGGAAGTATTCTGTGAATATAAAGCTCCTGCAAGATTTGACGATCTATTAGAGGTATATGTAAAGATTGGAAATTTTAATAATAGGATGATTAAATACGACTTTGAAATATTTAAGAAAGGACAGGATAACATATTGACATCAGGATATATAAAGTGTTTATGTGTAAATGAAAATTTTAAACCTATTAAGATCCCAAAAGAGATGATTGATATAATGAATTCTTTGAAGGGTTAAAGTTATGGATATAAAAATAGGGGATATAATATATTACAGGTGTGAATGTAAAGGTTGTGGGGGAGTGGCTACAAGAGGTATTATAGAAAGAATTGAAAAAGAGAAGGGGATTAAATATTGGGCAAGATGTAATGGACACAAAGAACTTTTCATTGTCGAAGAAGATAGAATATCAGGCCATATAAAGAAAGGAGGAGAAATGTCAGATCCTAAAAAAATTTTTGACCTTGCTGCCAAGGTTGGATGCCTTGAAGGCTATTTATATCCTAAGGATAGGGTAGACACTTCCTATCTCCCTAATTGGGTTGATAATATTAATAATATGTTTATAAAACTTTCAGAAAATGATAAAAAAACATTCAAAGAAGAATATGAAAGAATATTAAAAAATATATTTTCCTATTGTAAAGAAATATTGGCGGAAGATGACCCGATAGTCATTAAGCTAAAGAATATGTTAGATAATATATGCCCTTATTAAAAATATTTCTCACTCTTTTTATTTTACTTTCTGGAAGTAGAATAATGCCTTTAAAAGAAAATCCCCATTATTTTCAATATAAAGGTAAACCCCTATATCTTATAGGCTATGGTTCCATATCTTCAATAACGGATAAAAATTATATAAAAGAGATAAAGGAACTTTATAGAAACAAGGGGAATCTAAAACCGGTAATCCTATTCAATGTATATCATAATCTTCTTCCATGGAAGAAGATTAAGGGGAAATATAATCTTGGAACTTTTAATAAAAAATATTGGAGAAGGCTAAGGAATTATATAAAATTATGTGAGAGGAAAGGAATTATTGTTGATATTTATATATGGGATGATAATTCAATTGAAAATGATTGGTATTACCATCCCTATAATCCAGATAACAATGTAAATTTTGGACCAAACGAAATTTCTGAGAAAGACGAATTCTATAAAACTATTCCGGAAAGGAATAACCGAGGACTGGCATTAAGATATCAGAGAATGTTTGTAAAAAAGCTACTTAAAGAAACATTTATGTTTCCGAATGTAATATATAGCTTAAATAGTAAAGACTATATATGGAATATGTACTGGGAATCATTTATTAAGAATTTCTCAAAGGATTTAATAACAGCCTCTCCTGTAAACCAGAGTAAGGCTTACTCTATTCCATGGATTAATAGAATTCTTACTTTAGATTACGATATAGATGATGATTCTGATATAATAAAATTTAATATAAGAGATTACTTTAAAAAGAAATATGAAATGCTATATGATACTATGAATGAAAATAATAATATAAAACCCATATATAACCCTGATGTAAAGAACAATGAGGATTTATGGATAAATTTTATAAATGGCTCAGCAGCAATTTTCATCAGGGGTAATAAGGGAGATATAATTAAAAATTTTAGAGATTTTATAAAAAATACAAATTTCTTTAAAATGAGTCCACACAATGAGCTTGTGGAAGGGAATGCCTATCTCTTGGCTAATCCTAAAAAAGAGTATATAATATATGTTAAAGGAGAGGAAATTAAAGTTGACTTGGAAGACTTAAAGGGAGAAGAGTTAATCACAAAATGGTATGATCCAATTAAGGGAAGGTATATAAAAAGCGAAAGGATTAAGGGGTCAAAAAGGAGGTTTATCTCTCCTGTTGATAATTTTCCCATATTATATATAAGGAGGGATTAACATGAAAGAAAAGGTTTTAATCTTTGGAAAGGATGACTGTCCCTATACCCGGATGGCAAGAGAGGATTATTCAAAAAGAAATATCCCTTTTAAATATATAAATGTAATTGAAGATAAAGAGGGTATGGGAATGATGTTAAAATATTCAAAAGGTAGAAAAGATGTCCCAGTAATAGTAGAAGATGATAAGGTTACAATAGGCTTTGGAGGAACCTGAGCAGTATAAATACTGGCAGTTAGCCAGCAAAGGTGTTTATTGTGGACTTAATAGAAAGAGCTGCAAGAGATATAATTAATTCAAGAAATGCTATTGCTCTAACAGGAGCTGGTATATCTGTAGAAAGTGGGATTGAGGCATTCAGAGGGAGTCAAGGACTATGGGCAAAATATGATCCAGAAGAATATGCTACAATCCAGGCATTTATAGATAATCCTGAGAAGGTGTGGAATATGTTCAGAGAGGTCCTGGAAACGATAATCAATGCAAAGCCTAATCCTGCTCACTATAGCCTTGCTGAACTTGAAAATATGGGATATCTCAAGAGGGTAATAACACAAAATGTAGATGGACTTCACCAGGAAGCTGGAAATAAAAATGTGATAGAATTCCATGGGAATAATAGAGAGCTTGTATGCCTGAGATGTAATAGCAGATATAGTATGAATAGTTTTAACTGGATGGAAGTAATACCAAGATGTAAATGTACTAGTATATTAAAACCAGCAGTGGTATTCTTTGGTGAACCTATACCGTGGGATGCTTTGACGACAGCTCAAAGTGATGCAAGGAAATGTGATTTGATTATGGTAATTGGAACATCTGCTGTGGTATCACCTGCAAGGGAAATGCCAGTAATTGCAAAACAGAATGGCGCAAAGGTAATAGAGATAAATATTGAAGAAACATCTCTTACATATACTACCTCTGATTATATAATTAAGGGATCAAGTGGAATCGTACTCCCAGGAATAGTAAATAAAATAAAAGAAATCCAATGAAAAAAGCTTTATTAATTATAGACATGTTAAATGATTTTGTTAATCCTAAAGGCAAGCTTTATTGTGGGGAAGAGTCAAGAATTATAATTCCTTATATCAATAATTTAATCCGGTCTATTAAGCACGAGAATGGTGTTGTTATATTTATATGTGACTCCCATGACGAAAATGACCTTGAGTTTAAACAGTTCACTCCTCATTGTATAAAAGGATCCGATGGAGCAAGAATAATAGACGAGTTTTATAACAAAGGTGACTATATTATTGAAAAGAAGAGATTTAGTGGATTTTTCAGAACAGACTTAGAGAAGATTCTTATAGAGGAGAAGATAACAGAGGTTCATGTAGTCGGAGTATGTACTTCTATATGTGTTATGGATACTGTAAGCGATTTAAAAAATAGAGACTATGAAGTGTTTGTTCATAAAAGGGGCGTTGCTGATTTTGATAAAGAGGCTCATGAATTTGCTATAAAGAGGATGGAAAAGGTCCTTGGCGCTCATATAGTATGAATAATAAGAGAATAGCCCCCCATATATTTAAATTACCTGTTGAGGATATCAAGAAAGGCTTTTATTCTGATAAATATTTTCTGAGAACAAAGCTTATTCTTGATATGGACAATCATCATCCTAAAGTATTAATGCAGGTGTTTACGAGAAAGAAGGCAATATTATGTGGCATTGATGAAGCTATTGCTATACTTAAGCTATGTGCTGATAACCCACAAAATATTAAAATAAAGGCTTTATATGATGGAGATGAAATATCACCATGGGAAACCGTTATGACTATTGAAGGAGATTATGCCTCCTTCGCCCATTTAGAAACAGTATATTTAGGCGTAATAGCAAGAAGTACAGCAATAGCCACCTCTGTTAGAAGAATTGTTAATGTAGCAAATGGGAAACCCGTGCTATTCTTCTCTGCAAGATTTGACAATTTTTTATTACAGGAGAGAGATGGCTATGCTGCATTTATAGGAGGAGCACAGGGAGTATCTACTGATGCTAACGCAATATTATGGGGTGAAGAAGGGATTGGAACTATCCCACATGGACTTATTGCTGCTTATGATGGTAATACTGTAAAATCTTGCTTAGCATTTGATAAATATATGCCTCAGGAAATCCCAAGGATTGCACTTGTAGACTTTGATAATGATTCTGTAAAGACTTCCCTTGAAGTAGCAAAGGTGTTGGGGAGAAAGTTATGGGGAGTAAGATTGGATACAGCTTCAAATATAAAGGATAAGAGTGTAACCTCTACAAGCAAATCCTCTCTGGGAGTATGCCCTGAGCTTGTATACAAAGTTAGAGAAGCTCTTGATAATAATGGTTTTGGTTGGGTAAAAATAGTTATAAGTAGTGGATTTGATGAAGATAAGATAAGAGAATTTGTAAAACTTGGAGTCCCCTTTGATGCTATTGGTGTAGGGTCTGCAATATATAAAGAAAGAATCGATTTTACTGCCGATGTAGTTATGGTAAATGATAAACCATGTGCTAAGGTAGGAAGGAAATATAATCCCAATCCGAGACTAAAGGAGGTAGATATGGAGACTTAAATAACTTCTCCAATCTATCATCATGGGATAAAAATGGGTCAAGGCATAAAAGTCCTTTTCCAAAAGGACCATCAAGTTTTAGATATCCCCAATCCACTATGTAGTTTCTTCTTTTCTCTTTAGCCTTCTTTATGAAATCTCCTCTTATCTTTGCTCTTGTTGTCTGAGGAGGTGTAGTAATAGCATTTTTAACATCCTCATCCTTTACTACTCTTTTTACCATCCCTTTCCCCTCAAGCAAATAATATATACCCTTACTCCTATCAACATTATGATACTGAAGATCTATCATAGATACCCTCGGATCATTCCATGAACATCCCTTCCTTTCCATATAAGATAATATAAAGTTAAGCTTTATAACCCAATCTATCTCCTGAGAAAGCTCCATGGGGTCCTTCTCAAGCTTCGAAATAACATACTCCCAACTGTTCAATATATCCTCTATAACAGAATCCATCCCCCTCTTTAAATAATATCTATATGCACTCTCAAGATACTCCTTCTGAATCTCTATAGCTGTCAACTCCCTACCATCCGCAAGCTTTATCTTCCTCTTCAAAGATATATCATAGGATATATCCTTTATAGCAGCTACAGGATTCTCTATATCTAAGTTCTTAATGTGAACCCCATCCTCTATCATATCAAGAATAAGCAGAGTAGTCCCAACCTTAAGATATGTGCTGTATTCCGACATATTGGAATCACCAATAATAATATGAAGCCTTCTATACTTCCATGGATCTGCATGGGGCTCATCCCTGGTATTTATAATACTTCTCAATGATGTTGTAGATGATGATATCTCTCTCTGGATATATTGAGACCTTTGAGATATATAATAATGAATACACCCATTCCCTTTTACAATCTTTCCTGATCCTGTAAATATCTGTCTTGTAACAAAGAAAGGTATGAGCTGCTTTGAAAATCTTAAAAAGTCTCTCCTTCTCTCTATCAGATAATTTTCATGACATCCATAGGTATTTCCTATAGAATCACTGTTGTTTTTAAATATAGACAAGTTTCCAATATACCCTACATCTTCTAATCTCTCCTCACCAATAGATATACAGGACTCAATTAGATATTCTCCAGCTTTATCATGGGCAATTAATTCAAATATATTATCACATTCAGGAGTTGCGTATTCAGGATGACATCCTATATCAAGATAAAATCTTGCACCATTTATAAGGAATGTATTTGGGTATATATTCTCATCTATAATTCTCTCAAATATATATTCAAGTATTCTCTCCATAGGAATGGATTTCTTATTATTTGGAGAGAATATCAAACCATATTCATTTTCTAAACCAAATATTCTTCTTTTCATTTAATCAACTCTATTAACTCTGAATAAAATATCCTCCTAAATTTTCTACCTATTTGCCCCTTATCTAAAATGGCCACTTCCAGATTTTTATAATCCATCTCTTTATTTATGGAACTTCTAAACGTATCTATAGATAGTTTCAAGACTTCGTTAATAGAAAGCTTTTCTTTATATTTATCTTTTAAAAAGCTTTTTAAAGTTTCGGAATCACCCCCAATAACAGAATAACCTATTTCATCAGATATACTCCCATCAAAAGAGATTTTATATATTGAATTACCTTCTTCTCCTACTTCACATAATATTATTTCTACCTCAAGGGGTTTTATCTCCTGACTGAATATCGCTCCCATAGTCTGAGAATATGCATTTACTAAGGATTTTGCTGTAACATCCTCTCTGCTATAGGAATATCCTTTTATATCAGCATGCCTTACTCCTGCTCTCCTTAAAGACTCAAACTCATTATATTTACCTGCTCCAGCAAGAGCTATATTGTCATATATCTCAGAAATCTTATTTAGAGATGATGTCGGATTATCTGCTATAAGCAGAATTCCATCCCTGTACTCAATAACAATAACAGACCTTCCCTTTGCAACTCCCTTCTTAGCATATTCAATTTTATCCTGGATCAATCTTTCTGGTGATATATAATAGGGTATAACCATCATTCACCTCTCTTAATGCTTTTAAACAGTTCTTTATAAAACATATCTATCTTTTTATTCTCCAAATCCTTTATACCTTCTTTCGTAATTGTCTTAATGGTTGGATATATACCCCTTAATATATCTGGACCTCCTGTGCCTAAATCCTCTTCCGAAGCATCGTAGAGAGCACTCAAAGCTAATTTTACAGCATCATCCTCGGGCATATTAGCCTTATAAAACTTTTTAAGAGTATTCCTTGCATCCTTTCCTCCAGAACCCGTTGCATAATATTCTGTCTCCTCATATCTACCACCGGTTATATCATACTTGAATATTCTACCCTCTCCCTTTTTTACATCATATCCAACAAATATAGGAATAACTATCAGTCCCTTTATAGCTAATGGTAGATTGTTCCTGACCATTTGAGCTAATTTATTCGCTTTACCATCTATAGAAAGTTTTACTCCCTCTATTTTTTCATAATGTTCAAATTCTGTCTTAAGTAATCTAACCATCTCAAGACATGGACCTGTTGCTCCAGCTATAGCAATAGCTGAATATTCATCTGTTTTATAAACCTTTTCTATCTTTCGAGAAGCAACCTGATACCCTTCTATTGCCATTCTATCTCCCCCTATCACTACTCCTTTTTCACATTTTAAAGCCAATATAGTTGTTCCCTTAGGGATAGAATTCAATTCATTTTCAGCAATATTGAATGTAGGCAACAGATAAGGATATTCATTAGTAAGAAGTTCATAGAAGCTCGGCCCATCATACCTATCTGCAAACAAATTATTCTCCCCCTTTTTGTATATAGCTTTTAACAAATGTCTCTGCATTCTCTTCCAATACATCATCTATCTTATCCATAAGATCATCTAACTCTTCCTTAATCTTTTTCCCTTTTTCTACTACTTCTGGATTAGGTGTAACATCTTCTTTGCTTTCTTTATAAATCTTCTTTGTCTTTTTCTTTTTCTCTTGTTCACCCATAATTACCTCCCTTTTTGTTAGATATTTTTTTTAATAAATCTTCTATTGAATTAGACCTATCAAATATCTCCTTAGTCAAATATTCATTACCCTTCAGGGGCTCTAAAAGAAGAATTTTCTTTAAAGTATTATCCTTTAAATCAAATATAATAGAACTCCAGCTCACAGCATAGATACTATCGTAAAATCTATTTATACACATTCCTCTAAAATAGCTTCTTGTATCCTTAGGGGACATATCCTTAGCATTTAATATCTCTTCATCTTTAAGAATTCTTTTAACAAAACCTCCTTTTTCAAGCAAATAATATATACCCTTATTTCTATCAACATTATGATACTGAAGATCTATCATGGATACCCTCGGATCATTCCATGAACATCCCTTCCTCTCCATATAAGATAATATAAAGTTAAGCTTTATAACCCAATCTATCTCCTGAGAAAGCTCCATGGGGTCCTTCTCAAGCTTCGAAATAACATACTCCCAACTGTTCAATATATCCTCTATAACAGAATCCATCCCCCTCTTTAAATAATATCTATATGCACTCTCAAGATACTCCTTCTGAATCTCTATAGCTGTCAACTCCCTACCATCCGCAAGCTTTATCTTCCTCTTCAAAGATATATCATAGGATATATCCTTTATAGCAGCTACAGGATTCTCTATATCTAAGTTCTTAATGTGAACCCCATCCTCTATCATATCAAGAATAAGCAGAGTAGTCCCAACCTTAAGATATGTGCTGTATTCCGACATATTGGAATCACCAATAATAATATGAAGCCTTCTATACTTCCATGGATCTGCATGGGGCTCATCCCTGGTATTTATAATTGGTCTGTTAGACATGGTATTTAAATCAATCAATTTTTCTATAAAATCGCTTCTTTGAGAAACCTGATAATCGAGTTTCCCTTTCCCTCTCTCAGAACCCACCCTTCCAGCACCACAATATATCTGTCTTGTAACAAGAAATGGAACCAAATACTTAATAAGGTTATCAAAGGATGTATCCCTGAGCATAAGATAATTTTCATGGTAGCCATAACTACTTCCTTTTTTATCAGTATTATTCTTATAAATCAGAATATTATTCTCTCTCTGACTATTAGTAATATCTCTACATATTTCTATTATCAATTCACCAGCCTTTTCATAAGCTACTAAGTCTTTTGGATTTGTACATTCGGGGGTAGAATATTCGGGATGAGCTCCATCTACATACAATCTTCCACCATTGGACAGAATCTTATTTAAAAGCTTATTATATCCTGAATCAGGCTTTTCAATCTCCCCTTCTGCCTTAAACCCTCTAAGGTCTAACAAAGGATTCTCATTTTCATAATCCCATAGAATATTATTAGATGAAGGGAGCGAGTTTATAAGAAACAATGATCCAGAAACCTGATCAAAATCTCTACTTCCTTCTGATATTATACCATATTCTGTTTCAGTACCAACTATCTTTTTTATTGCCATAATTACAGATATTCTCCTGTAGAGAGAACCTCTACCTTCTTTTCCTCATTTGAAGCTATTTTATCAAATGTTCTTATATTAACAATCTTCTCTTTCCTCTTCCCAGATATTCTTGCCCAATCATCCGGGTTTGTAATATTTAAAAGATCCTCATTTTCTCTATACTCATCTCTTATAGCTTTGATAATATCAGACTCCTTTATCCCCTTCTCTTTTGTAGCTATCATTCTCTTAATAGCGTATTTTTTTGCCCTTGAAACAATCCCCTCTATAAGAGCACCACTACAAAAGTCTTTAAAGTAGAATATCTCCTTCTCACCATTAGCATATGTGACTTCTATATATTTATTATCTTCCTTGATAGCATACATTTCGTCTACAGCTTTACCTATTAATTTTTTTACTACTTTCCCTTTATCTCCTCCACACTTGTTTAACTCCTCTTTACTATAAGGAAGATCGGGAGTCAGATACTTAGAAAATATATCCTTTGCTGCGTCTTCATTAGGTCTATCTATTTTTATCTTAACATCCAACCTACCAGGCCTTAATACTGCTGGATCAATAAGATCCTGTCTGTTACTTGCCCCTATTACTATAACATTCCTTAGACTTTCCATACCATCTATTTCTGAAAGAAACTGAGGGACAATTGTAGATTCTATATCAGATGATATCCCTGAACCGCGAGTTTTGAATAGAGCATCCATTTCATCAAAAAACACAATAACAGGCATCCCTCCATCTGCCTTCTCTTTAGCCTTCTTAAATACCTCCCTTATATTCCTCTCACTCTCCCCAACATATTTATTCAGTAATTCAGGACCTTTTACATGAAGGAAATAACTCTTTACTCCGTTACCCAGCCTCTCAGCTATTGAAGTTGCAACTGCCTTGGCTATAAGGGTCTTACCACACCCTGGTGGACCATAAAGAAGAACTCCCTTAGGAGGGTTAAGCTTATGTTCTTTAAATAGATCAGGATATAAAAAGGGAAGTTCTACAGCATCTTTTATCATCTCTATTTGCTCATCAAGCCCACCTATATCATTATATTTAACATTTGGGATCTCTTCTAATACAACCTCTTCTATCTCCGACTTTGGCAATTTTTCTAAAAGGAAACCTGATCTCGGATCAAACAATAGAAGGTCTCCTACACTAAGATTACAACCCTTTAAAGAATCTGCTATCTCAGCAACTCTTTCTTCATCAGGACGAATATTTATAATTGCTCTATTCTCTCCTAATATATCTTTTAGTCTAACTACCTCCCCCTGATTCCCAAATTCTGATACCTTAACAACATTCAACACTTCATTTAGAACTATTTCCTGTCCTTTCTTTATATTTTCAACCTTTATATCCGGATGAATATTTACCTTCATCTTTTTACCATTTATAAGGATATTAACCGTACCGTCATCATTAATACCTGTAAATACACCATAACTGGATGGTGGAGCAGTAAGCTTTTCCACTTCCTCTTTAAGTATTTCTATCTTGCCCTTTGCCTCATGAAGGGCTGACTGTAGTTTATAATTCTGTCTATATAACTCTTCAAGCTCTATCCTAACCCTACTAAGTCTCTGTATCTCTCTTTCTAAAAATTTAATATGAGTAGTAAGTCTCTCTATTTCTTGTTCATAATTAGCTATTATATTTTGATAAAAAATATCTTTCTTCTTCTGATTTTCCATAACCCCTCCTCTTGTATTATATTATATCATTATTTTATAAGTATATAGAGAAGAATATTTTGATATAAATAAATTATCAATTATCAGATATTCTCACAGAACCGCGTTAGACAATATTAATATTACTTTATCTCTATTTTATACTATGATTTCTAAATTTAATACCAGCTTCTTTAAATAGTTTAAATGAAGCTTCATTCAATACATATTCCATATTATATACTATTTCTTTTATTCCTGCATTTATAATCATTTTTGCACATATAAGACAGGGAGCATAAGTAGTGTAAAGGGTTGAATCTTTGACAGATATACCATGAAATGCTGCCTGAGTTATAGCATTCTCTTCGGCATGAGAACATAAACATTCATCAAGACGTTTCCCTTGATCTACAAGGCTATTACATCTGGGGCACCCTCCTTCATTACAGTTCTTAGTCCCTCTTGGTGTTCCATTATAACCTGTTGTTAATACTCTCTTATCCTTCACAATGATTGCGCCAACCTTACGCTTCATACAATTACTCCTTAATGATACCACTTTAGCTATATTTATAAAATATTCATCCCATCCTGGTCTTTTAGAACTCATAAGCACTTTAATCAATATCTCATCAATCTTCCTATGAAATGATTCTATAGACCCCTCATTTGATATAGTATAATCTGCCATATTTTCACATTGAGATAGTTGTTGTTTTTCATTATCCTGACTATCTTCCATTCTTTCCATATTTAAAAATTCCTCGAATCCTATAGGGTCTCCCCCCCTATTTCTCTTTACTATCCTCTCAAATCTTATCTCCTCTTTAGCACATATACTTAATAATACAAAATTATCCTTTTTCCTGAGAGCCTCAACCTCAAATCTATTTCTAATTGAATCTATAACATAATTTTTATCATTCTCAAGTCTTTCTATTATTCTCTGTGCAAGCACAGAAGGTCCAAATGTTGATCTAAGTTCATTGCCAACCCGAATAAGATTCTCACGGGTTATATCCATACCTCTTATCTGCAGCTCTTCTCTTATTACATCTGATAGAGAATAGTAATTAAATCCTTTTCTCTTTAAGTATTCAGCAGCAGTCCCCTTACCAGATGCATTCTTTCCTGTAAGTCCTATGATCATATAATCCTCAAACTCCTCATCCGGTTTATTGCTGCACCCACTTCAAATATTCTCGGCATAGCAATATCTCCCCTTTTATAAGGGGTCAATATATCAAGTCCTTTATTCTTTATATCGTCTATTATTTTTCCAAGGCTCTCCTTAAGTGTCATATTTTTATTACAGTATTTCTCAGAATAATAATATATAATTTCCCCGATAGCCTTTGTCTGACTTAAGTCTACAAGCTGCTCCAAGGCAGAGAGATCAATAAATGTATTACCGAATAATATACCCTGTAACCCCTTTGCATCTATTTTGACATCTCTCCTTCCTCTACTTGCGTCAAAGCTATCTTTAAGTGGAACTCTACCGAATATAGAACCAAACCTGTCTCCGCCTTCCAACCTCCTATTAGTTTTATATAAATCCTTTATCTCCTTTACCCTTTCTGTGACATCCTTTGGCTGATAGTTATCCATCATTATCACCCTGTCAGCTACATCAAAATAATCTCCTGATCCCCCCATTACAAGGATTGTTGAAATCCCATATTCATCCCTAAGTTGACCCACTTTATCTACAAAGGGTGTTATTGGTTCTTTATCCTTATTTACAAGCTCCTGCATCCTGTAATCCCTTATCATAAAATTTGTGGCAGATGTATCCTCATCAATAAGTAAAAGTTTTACACCCATTTCTAAAGCTTCTATAATATTAGCTGCCTGAGAGGTGCTTCCACTGGCATTGTCAGTAGAAAACCGGATTGTATCTTTGCTAAATGGAAGATTTTTAATAAAGGGGCTTATATTTACCTTTTCTATTCTTCTTCCATCCTCAGCTCTTATTTTTAAAGCCTCTTCTATTGTTACCACATATTCTCTTCCATCACCTGATATATGGTTATAAACCCCCATCTCTATTGCCTTCAAGAGTGTTGATTTACCATGGAATCCTCCTCCAACTATCAGGGTTATTCCCTCTGGAATTCCCATCCCTCTGATTAATCCTTCATTTGGAAGATTAATCTCTATTTCTAATTTCCTTGGAGATTTAAAAGGAATTGCATTAATAAGAACCCTATCATCGACTCCACTTCTCCTTGGAAGGATAGAATCATTTGCTATAAATGCTACTATATTAATATTTTTAATATAATTTCTTAAAAACTCCTGATCTTCAAAAAGCTCCACATGTCTTTTTATCTCTTTATGATTGAGCTCTCTTATAGAAGCTCCTACTATTTGAGGTATCTCTGTAAAGAATATTTCGTATGCCTCCTTTGCAATAATTCTCCTTCCATAGGCAGGTAGACCAACAAAAAACCTGATTTCAATGGAT
The DNA here is from genome assembly GCA_964501575.1 of uncultured Thermodesulfobacteriota bacterium. GTDB lineage: Bacteria > Desulfobacterota > CAZCTP01 > CAZCTP01 > CAZCTP01 > CAZCTP01. The sequence goes on along the minus strand of CAZCTP010000014.1, from coordinate 28,157 downwards.
TCATCATTAATAATAACCGAAGTCCTTTCAATAACCTTCTGTTTACCATGATCTATATATATCATACCACTTTTACCCGCCCCCCTATTACCCTTTGAGTATTTCTTTATATTCCCTGCAAATTTTCTTGAGATATAGTCTGAAAGTGCAATTCTCCTCTCCTTTGAGTTATATAAACTCTCTGGAAATTCTGTATTCTTTATATCTATAACAATCCTTACTCTTGATGGAGATGCAAAAGGATCTCCCTGGACATGGTCTATAAAGAGTATACAATCTCTAAATTCATAACTCCCCTCTATGTCCTCATATGCCTTATAACCCTTTTTATCTATTCTTTTTAATATATTACTTAAAGTCTTTGAATCCTTCATAAATTTTTTATCAACATTGATACATTATCAACATTACCATCAAGATCCATCATATATAGAGGAATTATAGCGATCTTTTTAAACCCTAAAGCCTCTAATGTCTCTATGGCTTCCTTCTCCCCATTCTGAGCTAACATACATGATACAATCCTTAATTTACCCTCCCTTGCTATATTGACAAGTTCATCAGTAAGTATTGTAGCTATCCCTTTACCTAAATAATTATCCCCTACCACTATTCTTATCCTACCAACATGCCTCAAGGGACCAAATTCCCTTCTATGTAGAGTGGCATCCGCTGCAATCTCACCATTCACAACTGCTAACAGAGGAAGAACATAATTATAATTTATATTCTTTGTCCATCCTTCAACCACAGAGCGATCCGTAACATCATCATATAGAAATTGCCTTGCCTTTTTAGAAAGTGAATTGAAGAATTTGAATAAGGCTTCGGTATCATTTTCATTAAGTGGTCTTAGTATTGCTTTAGTCCCATCTCTTAATGTAACTTCTTTGGGATACTGGTTTAACATATACTCCTCCTTTCTATTTTGGTAAATCTTCTTAATTAACTTCTAATATATTTCTAATAGAATCCAAAAACAATTCTTCAATCTCTCTTATCTTCCCTTTCATAACTCTATCCCCAAAGGTAGAAATTCTACCAGCTACATTTATTTCCGCTCTATAGGAGACCTCTGTTTCCTTTTCGGATAACTCCTTCAATCTTAAATAACCTTTCTGACTAAATCTTCCTGCTTTATTTATATCTTCACCTTTACTTACAGCATAGATATAGGTAGGAGGATTTATCTCTTTAAATGTAGTTAAACTTTTAAATTTGACATTTATTGGACCAACCTTGGCACTAATTATACTACGAAAGTTTCTATCGTCAATCCTTTCTATATCTTCACATCCGGGGATACAATCTTTAATTTTATTAGGGTCTATAAAGAGAGCCCAGCAACTTTCTACATCTGCTCCTATTATAAATCTATTCTCTACTATCATAATTAACCCCTAATCATATTAAATTTATACAATCAATAAAAGATACATTTTAATAAACAAATATTCATATTAAAATTTTACTATAGAAAAGATTCTTCTTCCATCCAATCTTTTTCTCCCATTCAAAAACTCAAGCTCTATAATGAATGCAATCCCAACAACTATCCCACCACTCCTCTCAACTAGTTTTATAACCCCCTCTGCTGTACCTCCTGTTGCCAGTAAATCATCCACAATTAATACTCTATTACCATTGGATATTGCATCCTCATGCATCTCAATTATATCTGTACCATACTCAAGCTCGTATTCAACTTTATAACTTTTATAGGGCAATTTACCTGCCTTTCTAACAGGGATAAAGCCTCTGTTCATATTATTCGCCACTGCTCCACCAATAATAAATCCTCTTGCCTCAATAGCTGCTATCAAATCTATATTATCCCTTTCAAACTCCTTTGAAATAATACTCACCACCCTATTAAAAGCGGAGGCATCCTTCAACAAGGGTGTAATATCCTTAAATATTATTCCTTTTTTTGGAAAATCGGGTATATCTCTAATTAATCCCTTAATCTCATCCATATAATCTCCTCCCTAATATTTATATCCTTTTTTAATAAGAGAAATTGCAATATTAACAGCCTCTTTCGGATCCTTAGCAATCATCACATCCTTACTTACTTCCCATGTTCTTATTCCTATAATCGGCTTCCTTAATTTAAGAGCAAAAGCAATCTCTGACAATGTCCCATATCCACCACTTACAGATATAATAGCATCCGAAGCCCTTACAATAATTATATTCCTTGCATCACTGATTCCGGTAGGAATCTTTATATCTATGTATTTATTTGCTTCATCTATTTTAAATCCTGGCAATATACCAACTGTTATTCCCTTTTCCTTCTTGGCACCCCTTGCTGCTGCCTCCATAACTCCCGAAAGACCTCCACATATAAGTATAGCCCCCCTTTTTGCTATCTCTCTTCCAACCTCCTCTGCAATTGACTCTATCTCTTCGGAGCAATATCCGGACCCTATAACACCTATCTGCATTTAGACCCTCCCATTTATTCTTGCCATCCTTCTCATAAAATAATACCCCCCTATAAGTAGAATAAATAACAGGATAGTAAAGAGATCAAAGTGTTTATATAAGAAGAATTTTATCCTTTCACCAAACATAAATATAAATGCTGATACTAAGAAGAATCTTCCCCCTCTACTTAGGAATGATATAACTATAAACCTTCTAAAATTAATATAGAATATACCTGCTGATATAGTAAATAGTTTATAAGGAAGTGGTGTAAATCCAGCTATTCCTATAGCCCACTCTTCATATCTTTCGAAGTAATCATGAACCAATTCTATCTTTTTCTTAGATACAAATTTCTCAATCAGGGGCTTCCCCCCTTTTACTCCTATAATATATCCCAATGCTCCCCCGATAACGGAGCCAAATGTTGCTATCAAAGCATACAAAAAACTTCTATAGGGATTTATAATAGATAAATATATAAGTAAGATATCCGGAGGTATCGGGAAAAATGAAGACTCTGCAAATGCTATAAAAAAAAGAGCTATTAATCCATAGGGTGTATATGCCCAGCTTATTGTCCATTGCATAAGTTCATGAAACATCACTTATTCCATCCATGTTTTCCGATTAACTTTACAAATCTACATCCGCCAAGATCTCTCCTTTCCATCCCACCCTCATTTTTTATAACAAGTATAAGGGATTGAGAGAATTTATCACCGATAGGAATGACCATTCTCCCTCCTATCTTCAACTGGTTTAAAAGCGGCTCTGGAATATTGGGAGCTCCAGCAGTGACAATAATGGCATCAAATGGACTCTCCTCTTCCCATCCCTCTGTCCCATCATTGATCTTAATCATTACATTATAATATCCAAGGCTTTCTAACCTCTTTTTTGCCTCTCTTGCCAAGGATGCAATTCTCTCTATGGAATAGACTTTATATACAACTTCAGCAATAATAGCTGTCTGATAGCCAGAACCAGTCCCTATCTCCAAAACCTTCTCATCACTTTTAAGAGATAGGGCTTCTGTCATAAGTGCAACTATATAAGGCTGAGATATGGTCTGTTTCTCTCCTATCGGAAGCGGAAAATCTCCATAAGCCTGACTCTGTAATGCCTCCTCTACAAATAGATGCCTTGGCACCTTTTTCATTGCTTCTATTATCCTTTCATCTCTGACACCTCGAGAAACTATCTGAGTCTCTACCATTCTTTCTCTTGATCTTTCGAAATCCATAAACTTTAAATTCTCCAGGTTTTTAATCCTTCTATTAGAGAGTAGTTTGTTATATCAATACAGAGAGGAGTGACAGAGACATACTTTTCAGAAACTGCCTTATAATCTGTATTATCTATATTCTCAAATTTAGCCCCATTATCACCAATCCAATAATATTTCTTCCCTCTTGGGTCAACATATTCAAATACAGCTTCATTATATACTCTTCTCCCCTGTCTCGTTATAAGAACCCCTTTAATATCTTCATAATTTATATTTGGAACGTTTACATTTAAGAAGGTATCTTTTGGTAGTCCTTTATCGAGTATGAGATTTGAAAGCCTTAATGCAAATCTTGAAGCTGTTTCAAATATAAAGTTTTCCCTTGCGACTAGAGAGATTGCAAATGCTGGAATATTTAACAGGGTTGCTTCTACAGCAGCAGAAACAGTCCCTGAATATGTAATATCCTCTCCAAGATTCCCCCCCTTATTAATTCCGGTTACAACCAAATCCGGCTTTTCCTTTAATATAGTAAATATCCCCAGTATTATACAGTCTGTTGGAGTTCCATCCACAGAATAGAAATCTTTATCAATCTCTTCTATCCTTAAAGGCCTATGGAGTGTAAGGGAATGACTTACCGCACTCCTTTCTCTATCTGGAGCTACCACATAAATCTTACCAATCTTTTTAAGTTCATCTGCCAAGAAGATAAGACCTTCTGATTTTACTCCATCATCATTAGATATAAGGATCTTCATATGTTTAACTAATCGGGGCGAGCGGATTTGAACCGCCGACCACTCGCACCCCAAGCGAGTGCGCTAACCAGGCTGCGCCACGCCCCGTCTATTTTGAGATAACATTTTTAGAGATATTTGTCAAATCAACCTAACCTACTTTCAATCTTAAGATAAAATAAGATTGAATGGGCAGTTTAACGCCATGCCCAGGGCATGATTCGGCAACCTTCACTACAATGAGCTACTCTTGGAATCATAAATTTCCTCATTCTTATCACCTCCTTTAATGATATTAAATCTTCATTCTGTGATTAAAGCTCTTCTATCCCATATGACAAAATAGATTAATTCCACATTCCACCCAAAAGGATTCCAAAAACCCATAGCATAAAAGCTTTTAGTTCACCAACCTCTAACATAAAATATTCTTTCTCTATTGCTTATTAGTTTAATTATAACATCTTTAAAGTTTTAATACCATTTATATCTTACTATCAAAATTCCGATTTAGGACTTGCAAAGGCTTATGCCCTCTGCATTATAATTATAAGAACCCAAAGGGGGCATGGCAATTTCGTCGGGAAAGGGGAATCAGAATATATCTGTTCTTTTCTCTTTTTACAGATACTTCTTCACCGTTTCAAGTAACACATGAATCTTTATCGGCTTTGATATATAGTCAGTAAAACCATGGGATAGAAATTTATCCCTATCATCCTTCATTGCATAGGAAGTAAGTGCAATAATGGGTATCTTACCATATTTAGGTATCTTTTTTATCCTCTTCATGGTTTCTATACCATCCATCTCTGGTAGTTGGATATCCATAAGTATTAGATCAACATCTTCTACTTCTACCTTATTAATTCCCTCCCAACCACTTTTTGCCTCAATTACATCATATCCCTCATGCAGAAGTATATCCTTAATAAGTTTAAGATTCATCTCATTATCTTCAACAACCAGAACTCTTTTCATCACTTATCCGTTTAATTTCTCTAATAATTCCTCTATAGTTTCCCCGTCCTCTTTATAAAGAGCAGCCTTTATAGTGGAAATATAACCCATCTCATCCACTACTCTATTTATCCTTGATACTGCACTATCTACTATACCTCTGTTGCTATCTAAAAGAACTATATAATAACAGCCTGAACTCTGACCGTGAGCTAATATTTCATGTTTACAGAGAGATTCCTTCAGTTTATTAACAAACAATAGATAATCTATATATTTATCCTTAGATGTTACCTCCAGATATAATAATCCAAATTGTTTGCCACTTCTTTTATGAAATGAAATAATTCTTTCAATATGGGTAAGGAGATATTCCCATGTAATAAGCTTTGTCACAGGCTCAACTATTTTTTTAGAAGATGACTTTGTATTTGTTTCCGAATAATTTGCCTTTTTACAGGGAATTACAAATTTAAAATTACTCCCTTTTCCCCATACACTTTCCACCCATATCTTTCCACCATGAGCCTCTATTATCCGTTTACATATGGAAAGCCCCAGTCCTGTTCCTCTATGGCTTTTTTGATAGGGAGATCCAAGTTGAGTAAATGGCTTAAAGAGTTTTGGTATATCTTCAGGATTTATACCGGGTCCTGTATCCTCTACACTAATCTCAACACAGTCTGAATTACTATCACCTTCATATTCCTGCTTAATTAACTCTGCTTTTATACCTATTCTTCCATTATCCGGAGTAAATTTTGCTGCGTTACTAAGCAGATTCACCAATACCTGCTTAAGCCTCCTTTCATCTCCCTCAACACTTCCTACATTCCGTCTAACATTAACCATAATCTTTATATTATGTTTCATAGTTTTTTCTTTGATAAAAATAAGGCTTGACTCAATAAGAGATTTTACATCTACATCAGAATAATCAAGTTCCATCTTCCCTGTTTCAATCTTACTCAAATCAATAATATCGTCAATTAAATTCAGAAGATGTGCCCCGCTTTCATGAATAGATTTGACATAATCTATCTGTTTATCACTCATCTCTCCTGACATTCCTTTAGCCATTAGCTCAGAGAATCCGAGTATCGCATTAAGCGGGGTCCTTAATTCGTGGGACATATTTGCCAGAAACTGGCTTTTGGTTTTATTTGCTGCTTCTGCTAAATTTCTTGCTACTTTTAATTTTTCTGCCTGATCAGAGAGCATTGTATTTGCCCTGACAAGAGATTTATTCAGATCTTCAAGCTCCTCTGTTCTTTTCTTCACCCTATCCTCAAGCTCTTTTACAAGTCTTACATTCTGTATAGCAGTAGCTGCCTGATTGGTAAATGCCTGAATAACTCTTACCCTATCCTCAGTAAAGAAATAAGGCTCCCCGCTATAAAGATTTAATGCCCCTAAAACAATATCCCTTGCACATATAAGTGGAGCAGCCATTGAAGACCTGTATCCCCTTCTTAATGCCTTATCCCTCCATGGTTTATAACCCGGACTTTTTTCTATATCATCTATAACCTTTGGGGTCTTTGTCTTAATAGCAAGCCCTGTTGGTCCCATGGCTTCAGGGGAATCATCCAATTTGATACTTATCTCTGAAAGATAGCCATCCTCAAAGCCACAAACAGAGACCGGTTTTACATAAAAATTCTCCTCATCTATAATTCCAAGCCATACCATCTTGAGATCAAATATATTGCAGGCAGATTCACATATTTTATTATATACATCTTCGGTATCCTTTATTGATAAAAGCAGATTGGATGCCAAATTAAGCTTCAAAAGCTCTTCATTATACCTCCTTAATATCTCCTTAGTCCTTTTAAGTTCAGTAATATCATAGGCATATACCCTTATCCTTCCTTCTGATGAAAGGATATGAATGGATACCCCAAATGTAATCCCATTAATCTCTATCTCTTCAAATGTCTCTTCTTTCCCCTCTAACTTTAACTTATCTATTATATGTGTGAAATCAACTGGAATAGGACGATCCTTATCTAACCCTGACTCTTCAATAAACTTTTCTGCAACCGGATTAACATATGTAACATTCAGATCCATATCATACTCTGTAATGGGAAATGGAGACCTTTGAGGGAATGATGCAAGATGTCTAATCTCTTCTACCATCTCAGCATTATTTATAGCAAGGGCAACTGTATTTGCCAGTAAGATAGCAAGGGTCTCATCCTCTTGAGTAAATCCTTCACCCTCAATCTTTTCTGTAAAATAGAGCCTGCCAATAGTCTTATTATGAAGAATAATCGGTACCCCTAAAAATGTCTTCATTTGAGGATGACCTTCAGGAAATCCAACAGAAGCAGGATGTTCTGAAATATCATCAATACGTACAGGCTTACCCTCCTTTAATAAATATCCCAATACCCCCTTTCCATGTGGAAGACCATGCGTCTCTTTCATCTTTTCAAAGGTTTCAGGATCAATCCCGGCAGTGATAAAATGTTTATATTCATCTCTCTCATCCAAAACAACAAGCGCTGTATATCTTGCCCCTATAAGTTCTCCCCCTCTCTTTACAACCTTCTTCATAAGCTCATTTAAATCAAGCTTGCTTATGATTTCATTGGATACCTCATGAAGTATTCTAAGATTATTCAATAATCTTAAATTTCTTTCAAACTCTGCCTTAAGACTCTGCGCCATCCTCTGAATGGATAATGATAGGATTTTTATCTCATCTCGGGTCTTTATATCAGGATTAACATCAAAATTCCCCTTCTCAATCTCTTTAGCTGTATTCCTTAACTTCAGAATGGGCCCAACAAGGCTATACTTTACAAATAATATCATGAATATCGCTACAACTGAAAAGAGACCGATAATCCAGAGACGGAGGGTATCAAACCTTTTTATCTCTCGATCATGATGCCTTTCTATAGATCCTACCAGCCTATCTATCCTCTCCACATTCTCATGGACAAATGATTCATATTCCCTGAGTTTAGCTTTATCTGGATTTTCAACTAACTTATAGAGAGTAGGTTTCTGATAACTATCCCATATATCTATTAACTCCCTTAACAATCCAATAGATTTTTTATCATATACCCTGGAGAATCCAAATTTTTTACTTCCATCCCTTAGGGCATAGAGAACCTCCTCATAGAGGTTAATCTGTTTCTTAATATGCTTAACAATGCCTTTTCTCTCCAGAGATGGTGGCATATCTGCTATCTGTTCCAGATGCATGGCTATCATAAAGGATAAAGAACGCTCTCTACCTGCAAAATTAATCTTTTTTGACTCGCCCTCCATATGATGGGTAAATAGAAAACCAACATATATATAGAGAGCCATGAATATCAGGAGTATGATGCTTATAAAGATATATTTAGCAATGATGGACCTAAAAGAGGGCATAATCTCCTCTTCTTCTGATAAACCCGGGGGGCTGAATCCTGAATCTCTTGTTAAATATTGCTTTAGATTCTGGAACATCTCTCAATATCCTTATAATTCCTGATGAAAATGGGCTATATATATTAAACATAAGGCAATATAA
>CAZCTP010000014.1:0-19155 GCA_964501575.1 uncultured Thermodesulfobacteriota bacterium | reverse complement strand
GATAGATAGATAGATAGATAGATAGATAGATAGATAGATAGATAGATAGATAGATAGATGCAAACCACATGCCATTTTTATCATCGTTACAATAGGTTTCTTATCAGGTAGAAATAATTGTACCATAATCTGCTTACTTAATAAATATTAAATCTAAATCGGTATAATTTCAGTGAAATTTTATTTTATATAAACCTCCTTAATCTTTATGTTTTTCATATATCTCCTCAAACTCTTTATGAATTTTTTTAAATGCTTCAAGCAATTCGGGATCAAAATGTTCTGGAATAGTCCTACCATCACCTTCAGTAATTATTTCAAAAACCTTCTCATGATCAAAGGCAGATTTATATGGTCTCCTACTCCGCAGGGCATCATACTGATCCGCAATATTCATTATCCTGCCTGGAAGAGGGATATCTTCCCCTTTTAATCCCTTAGGATAGCCCTTTCCATCATAGCGTTCATGATGGGTCATAGCTATCTCTTCTGCCATCTTTAAATAGGGAGATTTTGACCCTTTAAGTATATTAGCACCAATTATGGTATGGGTCTTCATTATCTCCCATTCATCTTCGGTTAAAGAGGCAGGTTTAAGCAGGATGCTATCCGGGATTCCAACCTTTCCTATGTCATGCATTGGAGAGGCATAATAAATAGATTCTACAAATTCATCATCCATACCAATAGCAGAAGCAAGCCTTCTTGTATAGAAGCTAATCCTTCTCAAATGCGCCCCCGTATCCTCATCCTTATACTCAGCAGCCAGGGTAAGTCGGTAAGTAGTCTCAATATATCCGGATTTTACTATTCTATGAACCCTCTCTAATTCTTCGAATGCTTCCTTTAGTTGTTTGGTTCTCTCTTCTACCTCTTCTTCAAGCTTTTTATTATAATCTTTGAGAAAATCTTCATATTCCTTTATTTTTAAAAGGTTTCTAACGCGAAGTGCAAATTCTTCATAATCAACAGGTTTTGTAAGAAAGTCATTTGCCCCTTTTGAGATTCCTGTAAGCCTATCCTCCCTGGCTCCAAGAGCTGTCACTATTACTATAGGAATATGCTTAGTAACTTCATTAGACTTCAGAATCTCTGTGGCTTCAAACCCATTCATATTTGGCATCATCACATCCATAAGAATTAGATCCGGCATATGCTTATGAGCCTGTTGGATTGCTTCTTCCCCATCTCTTGCAATAATTGTCTCATAATCAAGGTTTTCACAGAGAGCATTGAATAATTTTATATTTGTATCTTCATCATCCACTATGAGTATTCTGGATTTTTTCATATACCCCCTTCTTTAAAAATTTTATTTACTATCTTAAAACAATATTCCAAAAATTTCAAACTTTTTTAATATTTCCTTTCCAGGGCCTGGAAGCTAAAATAATTGCTAAAAATAGTGTATATATAAGCCATTCTCCACCAATTAGAATTATTGCCTTCCAGGAATAATCGCCGTAGGGCTTAATAAATTCACTCTTCAAAGATGAAAGAAGAAGGATAATTAATATTAATGGAGAGATAAATTTTATTGAAATATCCCATAATTTATTAAGATGCCATATACTATGACGATTAATGTGGTCCCTCAATCTCTTTACCCCATATAACCAACCTAAAATTATACATTCTAATACCCCTACCAAAATCAATCCATATTGGGTAAGAAAGTGATCTACTATATCAATCCAGTATAAGCCCGACTGAGTGGTAAATATAATCCCTCCTAAGAGGCCAGCAATTGATAAAATTGAAACCACAAACTTTCTTGAATAGTTAAACTTATCTATAATTGCAGAAATGAATGCTTCTAAAATAGAAATGGATGAGGAAAGACCGGCAATGACAAGGATACCAAAAAAGAGTATCCCAAATAGAGAAGGTAAAGCAGGAAGTATACTTATTGCTTTAGGATAGGCTACAAAGGCAAGTCCTATAGATTGACTTACTACCTCTCCAAATTCCTTAGAAGTAGTATGAGCCATATAACCTAAAATAGAGAATACTCCAAAACCAGCAAATATAGAAAATAAGGAATCGCTCAAGCTTATAATAAATGAATCTTTAACTATCTGACTCTTTTCAGGAAGATAAGAAGCATAGGCAATCATGATACCAAAACCTATGCTTGTGCTGAAGAAGATCTGACCAAAAGCATCCATCCATACCTTTATATCCTTAAGCTTAGAAAATTGAGGTTTTAGGTATATAAGTATTCCTCCATCCGCTCCAGGAAGCTGTATACTCCACAATACGATAATGGTGGTAAGTAAAAAGAGAATTGGCATAAATATTTTATTTGCTCTCTCAAGACCTTTTTGAACCCCATTAAATACAATTATCCAGTTCAAGAACCAGACCAGAATTAGGGAAAGGATTATTGGCATTCTTATACCTCCTATATCAAAGGGCCCACTACTTATCATAAGGAACTTTTTGAAAAAGAATGTATTAGGGTCGCTAGTCCATCCTAAGTTAAAAGAGAGAAATAAATAGCTTAAACACCATGATATAATTACAGAGTAATAAAGAACAATTCCAAACATTATAAACACAACAGGCCACCATCCCATCCATTCCCACCTCTTTGATACCATTCTAAAACTCGTTGGTGCAGCTCCTTTCATCTTATGCCCCAGACCTATCTCCAAGATCATCAAAGGAATTCCAACTATAAAAAGGGCAATTATATAAGGAATAAGGAATGCTCCTCCTCCATTTTTATAACATAAATAAGAAAAACGCCATATATTCCCCAGACCAATAGCTGATCCGATTGCAGCAAATAGGAATCCAATATGGGTCCCCCATTGAGGCCTGTGAAAGGATAATAAGTTATTCTTCATATTTACCCCCTGATAGATATATCATTAAATTATATCAAAAATAGTAAGGAATACAAAAAATTAGATTTAAAGACAAAAATCCTCGGTAAAAACTTACATAAATTTTTCTACAGGATTAGAAAACCACAGTTATCTGGACTGGATATGAATTGTAAAACCTGCCTATAACTTCCAATGTCAAATGTTGACGGGCTAATTCCGCTTCAATTCTGAATCTATATCATAAACTGCTTGCTCCAGGGATGAAAACCATTCCCCTCTTTTAAGCCCTCTTCTACATCTCTATAAAGATTTCTTCTTTCTATCATACTTGCAATAACTCCAGCATCTTCAATATCTCCTAAAAGGACTGCTCCTGCTATACCCTCCTCATCAAACACATATTTTCTGTAAATCTTATCATCCCTGACAATCATTTCTCTAAGGAAACCTCCCTCACTTTTGATTTCTCCTATAGTAGCAAAGGGAATCCCGAGGGTTGAAGAAATATTCATTTTTAATCTTCTCGAATTTGGAATATTTAACCCTGCCATATTCAATCCGGCAATCCTTCCCTGATCCACAGCATTTATCCAGGTAGCCCTTATCTGTGATACCCCGGTTATAGCATCCTTTGATTCTGCTACATCTCCTGCTGCATACACATCCTCTACAATAGTTCTTGAATATTCATCCACAACTATTCCTTCATTAATATGAATACCACTTCCTTCAAGAAAATCTTTATTAGCTCTCACTCCAGTGGCTAATATTACCATATCAACATCTATAGAAAGATCAGGAGTAAAATGTAATATTTTCCTTCTACTCCCTTCTTCTATGGCAATAAGTTTCCTCTCAAGGTAAATCTCAACCCCTTTAGCTCTGAGCCAATTCTGAAGGACTTCAGCAGATTCCTTATCTATTACATGGGGTAAAATATGGGGCAGGGCTTCAGTAAGTATAACCTCTTTACCCATATTCAAAAGGGCTTCTAAGGTATGCATCCCTATAAGACCTGCCCCCACAATGGCTATCTTTTCACTTCTTCTCAAAAATGCTAAAATTTTCTCTGCATCATCCTTTCTTAATATAGTAAAAACTCCAGGAAGAGAACCTCCTTCAATGCGGGAAATATCAGCAATGGACCCCGTAGCTATCAGAAGAACATCATAGGAAATAGAACCATTTTTTTGCAGAAATACCTTTCCATCCTTTATATCAATCCCTACTGCCCTATTATTAATAATCTTAATATTATTTTCTCTATAAAAATCTTGATTGCACAGGTATATGTCATTCAGAGAAAGGCTACCTTCTAAATAGTAGGGAAGCAAGACAGGAGAATAAGCAGGTGAGTTCTCCTCAGATATTATAATTACATCATTATTTTGATCGATCTCTCTTATTGACTTTATACAATGAAAAGCAGCTCCCCCATTTCCAATAATAACATATCTCTTATTACTATGCATTGATTTTACAAAGTTTTCTACCATATATTATCTATATACTCTTCAAGACCAACCCTTCTCAAAGTCTCTTTAAAAGGCTTCCCTGTTTCTTTATCCCACCCTTCTAAATCATAATACTCCATAACCATATTATGGAAGTGAGGAGCCAGAGAAACCCCTTTTGCTATCCCCTCCCTTGGAGCTTCAAGTAACCTCTCTCCTACATTAAGGTCATCAGCAGGAGTCAAACCATGCTTTATATTAAACACCCTTTGAAGATTAGTAATTCTTTCACCAACCAGCAATCCCTCCTCAGGAGTAAATCCTTCCCACCCTGTAGCAGCCATTAAGGCCTCTGAGAAAAACTGCAGGGAACCAGGAACAGCCATAGCATTGAACATACATACTCCTAAGGAATCATACCAAAGCTTTTTCATAGCGGTCTTCTTAACCGCTTCTGCTTTCCCTTCCTTTACTAAAGGAGTCCCAGGCTGAGGATAACCAAGATCGGGCTCTGGGATACCGAATGCATCTACTCCCATTCCTTCAAATCTTGGTCCTGCCCCGGCTACAGCTTGTCCCAATATAATACTCCATGCTCCTGATCTCCAGTCATGGGTATGAATCCCTGTTCCCTTCATATGAACAGCGAATTTTTTAGCATCTCCTCCTATACGTTCTGCAGCTTTATAAGGACCATCAGCCAATACTACTCCAAATCCCTCTCTCCTTATTATCTTATCCAGAAGTTTCAGTACTACATTCACATCCCCCCACTTCAGCTCAAGACCATCTGTATCCTCAGTATTTATTATACCCTTTTCATAACATTCAAAAGCTAATCCCATGGATAAGCCAACAGCACTGTCAATTCCTAAACGATCATAAAGGTCTGCCATGTAGTAGACAGTTGCAGGCTCTGTAATCCCGACTATTGCGGCAGAGGTCTCTAAGTTTTCTCCACCTCCTGAAAGGGTAGCTACCTTCCCCTTATAAGGACCATAAGTTATTTCTGCTTTATAACTACATCCAATAGGACATCCAAAACATGGAGCAGGAGTAATCCTAATCTTTCCAGAACTTATTGCCTCGTCAATATTTCTTCCCATTTCACTACCACATTCTGGGCTGGAATAATTCTTTGCTGATATCATATAGTGTTGAGCCATTACTCCATACATCCTGGTTGATCCGGCTTTACCCATCATTAACCCCATTCCATAGGGAGCAAATAAAATATCTCTCCACTTCTGAGCCACTTCAAAAAGCTTCTTTCCATCCACCACAGGAATGCCACCCCTTCCATAAACAGCAATAGCCTTAAGGTTCTTTGATCCCATTACTGAACCACAGCCACCTTTTGCTGCATGATGATGTTTATCGCTCTCTATAATAGAACCTGCTATAAGATTCTCCCCGGCAGGACCTATAGCAGATACCTTTGCTTCTTTAACACCCAACTCCTCTCTTATAAGATCTTCTGTTTCATGGGTATCCTTACCCCAAACATGGGAAGCATCTCTAATCTCTGCCTTGCCATCTTTAATCCAGAGATATACCGGCTTTTCAGATCTACCCTTTACTATTATTCCATCATATCCCGCAAATTTTAAAAAAGGCCCAAAGAATCCATGCCCATGGGCGGTACCAACGGTCTTCTCTGTCTCTGGATGAAAATTGATTACCGTCCAATCTGAAGAACCCGGAATAGTAAGCCCTGTGAAGGGCCCTGTCATTATAATCAATGGGGACTCTGGAGATAGAGGCTTAATTCCTTGACCAACTTCCTTATATAGATAATATACTCCTAATCCTGTACCACCAATAAATTTTCTTAATATATCCACTCCTGGAAGTTCTTCATTATTTAAGGTTCCTTTATCTAATTCTACTCTTAATATCTTCCCTACATATCCTCCTTTCATATCTTCTCTCCTTTCATGGTAATGTTAAGGTTTCTGTTAGACATGCTTTTTTAACCTTTTCAGCGACTGCAACCCTCTTCCCTGCACCCATTTCATCTGGTTCACCATAGGTTAGAGCTTCATATTTACAAGCCTTAACACAAACAGGATCACCCTCACATAAGTCACATTTGATAGCTTTACCTCTACCATTTCTTAATAAGAATGATGTAGCACCAAAGGGACAGGATAAAAGGCACATTTTACACCCTACACATCTCTCTTCATTCAGTTCTACTATTCCAGTATCCTCACTCTTTGTTATAGCTGAAGTTGGGCAAGGTAAGGCACAATAGGGAATATCACAGTGAAAACATACATTTGGATAATAAAAATATTCCTGATAAAAAGGAACTATCCTTATTCTCGATTTCTCTATATGAACTTCATTCTCTTTAACAGTTGAACAGGCAACTTCACAACTTCTACATCCTGTACATTTAGATGGATCTATTACTAAAATATTGTTCATAATTTCCCCTCCTACATCATCTAAAATATAATTAATTTATAAATAAATATACCATAATAAATATTTTTATTAAATACCAAAAATAAGAATGTAAACTCAGCCCTCTTTTCTCTGTAATCATCCTAATAGCTTCTTTTAGTCCACTTATAAGAACCCTCCCAATTTCTCGGACTTTTCATCTATCTAATAAAACTTTCAATAATCTATTTTTATTTATATA
The DNA here is from genome assembly GCA_964501575.1 of uncultured Thermodesulfobacteriota bacterium. GTDB lineage: Bacteria > Desulfobacterota > CAZCTP01 > CAZCTP01 > CAZCTP01 > CAZCTP01. Next base: position 12,214 of record CAZCTP010000014.1, on the reverse strand, counting down.
TAATTTTGGGGAATAACCAGAAGTTTCATTCATTATTTTATATTTATATCTGTTAAAAAATTTTCCCCTCTTGTTTTTATCATTAAAATATGTAAAAGTTTTATAATATAATACTTTAAAAGATTATTAAAATATTATAAGGGTGAAATACAGCCCTCTTGAAGAATATGATGGTATTGGAATATAAAAAAATGGATGAAAGATTTAAAAGTTTAATAAGGCTTGTTAGCATTGTGACCGATTCATATACATCTGCTCTCTTCCTCTGGGACGATAGGAGAAAAAGGCTTATTCTTAAATATCATTATACCCTTAGCAAGAATATAATAGATTCAGCTTCCATATTCCCGGGGGAGGGCCTTATTGGATGGGTTGCAGAAAACAGAAGCCCAATAAATGTATCAAATTTTAGCTATGATACAAAAATGCTTCTTTATTACTTTTCTTATGAAGATATTAAATCATTCTTTGCTGTCCCTATATTCTTAGAAGATGAACTGGAAGGAGTTTTAGCCATTGATAGCAAGAGCCAATGGGCTTTTACTCCAAAAACCCAAAAGATATTGACAGAATTTGCCAAAGAATTTTCTAAGTTGATTGAGGAACTCCATATCAAGATTATAAAAGAAACAAAAATGATAGATATTGACTTATTAAGGGACATTTCTTCCAAAATTCTATCATCCTATGATATCGACTCATTATTTAGTAATCTATGCAAAATTTCTATAATTCCTTATGACGGAGTAGTATTTGCATTAAATGAAGACAAAGGAATATATATAAAGAAAGCATATGGTTATGATTCAAAGATTGAAAATTTATTAATATCTAATAAAAGTCTCGCTGGATGGATAATAAAGAATAGAAAGGTTTTAAATATCCCGTCTGTTAACAATGAAAGAACTATTATATTTTCTCAATCAGAATCAGGTTTGGATATAAAGTCATTCCTTGGATTACCATTAATTCATATGGAAGACTTTTTAGGAATTTTAATCTTTACTTCAAAGAATAATGGCATCTTTAAAGATTATCATATAAATATATCTTCACTTATAGGATTAGAGTTAGCCTCATGCCTCTCATCTATTTATATGAGGAAAAAACTTAAAGAAAGTACCAGCATGGATCTACTTACCGGTCTTCCAAATAAAACAGAAATTGATATCTCTATTAATAATTATATAAAGAAGGGAGAACAATTTTCAGTATTAGCGGTTATGCCAAATAAGTATGAAAATATTATAAACTCATTTGGATATACAGTAGGGGCAGATATACTTAAACAGATGGCAGATATACTTATTAAAAATTTAAGAGAAGGTGATATAATTTGCAGGTATTATAATGAAATATTTATAATACTACTTAAAGGAATAGGATTTAATGAAGCTAATAGCTTTTCTAATAAGATAAAAAATATATTTGATGAAAAATTATTTTTATCTTATAATAAAGAACTTATATATAAGGTAAAGGTAGGTATATCTGTGTTTCCAAAGGATGGATCATCGGTAGGCAATTTAATAGATAAGTCTATTAAGGATTTAAAGAATAAATAGTATGTTTATAATAAAAAGGATTAGAGACATATTCTCCAATGATATTGCTATGGATTTAGGAACAGCAAATACACTAATATATGTTAAAAATAAGGGAATTGTACTTAACGAACCTTCCATAGTGGCAATCTCTCAAAAGAATGGTAATATATTAGCTGTTGGTAAAGAAGCAAAGGAGATGTATGGTAAAACTCCAGACAGGATTAAGGCTATTAGGCCTATGAAGGACGGGGTAATAGCAGATTTTGAAATTACAAGTATGATGATAAAATATTTTATAAGGAGGGTTCATAAAAAAGGATTGTTAATTAAGCCAAATATTATAATATGTGTTCCCTCGGGTATTACCCCGGTAGAAAAGAGAGCAGTGATAGAATCTGCGGAGCAGGCAGGAGTAAGGAAGGTACATCTAATTGAAGAACCTATGGCAGCAGCTATAGGTTCAAAATTGCCTATTCATGAGCCTAAGTGTAATATGGTTGTGGATATCGGAGGAGGAACTACCGAAGTTGCTGTAATATCGCTTTTTGCCACTGCTTATTGTGAATCTATTGGAGTTGCTGGAGATGAAATGGATGAAGCCATTGTCAGATATATAAGAAAGAAATATAATGTCCATATAGGAATATTTGAAGGAGAAAGGATAAAAATAGCTATAGGATCAGCCTTTGATCTAAAAAAGAAAGAGACCATAGAAATAAAAGGGAAGGACCTTATTACAGGAACCCCAAGAAAGATATATATTGATGATAAAACAGTAAGGGAATCCTTGAATGAGCCTGTAAATGCAATTATTCAAGCTGTAAAAAGAGCATTAGAAAGAATATCTCCAGAAATGGCTGTAGATTTAGCTGAAAGAGGAATGGTTTTAGCTGGAGGTGGTTCTCTTTTAAGGGGATTAGGAAGAAGATTAAATCAGGAAACCAAGCTCAGAATCTTTAGAGCAAAGGATCCATTGACTGCTATTGTGAAAGGTACAGGAGAAGTTCTGGAAAATTTTAAGACTTTAGGAAAAGTCTGTATAAATTAGAATACTTGACTTATAATGGAAAAACAATTAGACTTTAATAAGATGGGAGAAAGATATTTATATATAGAAACATTTGGGTGTCAGATGAATGAAGATGATTCAGACAGAATTATTAGTATTTTAAAAGAGCTTAACTATGCTAAAACCGATAATTTGGAGAAAGCTGATATAATTATACTCAATACATGCAGCATAAGGGAAAAGGCTGAACAGAAGGTATACAGTAGCCTCGGAAGATTCAAAAGACTGAAAAAGAATAAAAAGGAATTGTTAATAGCTGTAGGAGGATGCGTTGCAAAACAGGAGGGAGAAAAACTCCTTAAAAGAGTCCCGTATTTAGATATTGTATTTGGACCACATAATATATATAGACTTCCTGATTTAATTGAGTATCGTAAAAGATCAAAGAAGGGTATATGTGAAACATCTTTCTTGGAGGACGATAAAGTTCAGGAGCTATTTTACAGAAAGAAGAGATGTAGTTCTGTTAAAGCTTATGTTACAATAATGCAGGGATGTAGCAACTATTGTTCATATTGTGTCGTTCCCTATACAAGAGGAAGAATGGTTAGTAGAAGGAGTAAAGATATATTAAATGAAATTAGAAGTTTAGCAAAGGATGGAGTAAATGAAGTTACCCTCCTTGGCCAGAATGTGAATTCTTATGGAAAAGATTTAGATAATGAGATGGATTTTGTTAACCTTATTAAAGAGATTAATGAAATAGAAGGCATTAGCAGGATAAGATTTACTACATCCCATCCAAAGGACCTCAATGAGGAGCTTATAAGTCTATTTGATGGAAGTATAAAGAAATTATGCAGACATATTCACTTACCGGTTCAATCAGGGTCGAATAACATATTAAAGAGGATGAATAGAGGATATACAAGAGATGAATATCTAAAAAAAATAAATTTATTAAGAGAGGTTTCACCTGAGATCGCAATAACTACAGATATCATTGTTGGCTTTCCAGGAGAAAGTGAAAGAGATTTTGAAGATACAATGAATTTATTAAAAGAGGTTAACTATGATGGAATATTTTCCTTCTGCTATTCAAAAAGGCCAAATACAGTGGCTTCTCTATACAACGACCAGCTTTCTCCTGAGATAAAATATAATAGGCTATATAGACTTCAAGAACTTCAAAAAAAGATAACATTAAAGAAAAATTCAGAGTTCAAAGGTAGAGTGGTTGAGGTTTTAGCAGAAGGTATTAGCAAAAGAGACCCCAATATGTTGACTGGAAGAAGCGAAGACAATAGGGTTGTAAATTTTAAAGGGGATATAAACAGTATAGGTAAAATCCATAGGGTTAAAATTAATGACTTCTCTATGAATTCATTAAGGGGAGAGGTAATTATAAATTAAAAAAATTAAGGAGGTAATTTATGTTTAAAGAGATGAAAGTAAGGGGTATAGCATTAGATCCTTTTACAAATGTCCCTATTGTTATATTAAAAGATGAAAATGATAATACTTTGCCGATCTGGATAGGAATTTTAGAAGCTTCTGCTATCGCTACAGAGCTTGAAAAAATTCAATTTCCAAGACCTATGACCCACGATTTGATGAAATCCATATTAGATAAATTAAACGTTAAGATTTTGAAGATCGAGGTTACAGATCTCAAGAATAATACATTCTATGCATTAATTCATCTTTTAAAAGATGATAGACATTACGAAATAGATGCAAGACCCAGTGATGCTCTTGCATTAGCATTAAGAACAAATTCACCGATATTTGTCGAAGATTCGGTTATAGAAAAATCTAAAAGGATCGATCTATCCAAAGATGAAGAAGATGGTAAAGAATCTGATAAATGGAAAAAGCTGCTTGAAAATCTTTCACCCGAGGACTTTGGTAAATATAAGATGTAATCTACTATTAGGTATTATACCTAAACTTTGTATAAAAACTTATCAAAATAATGTAATTGTTTTTACATGATTTAAATCTTCCCTTCACGATCTTTTAATTCCAAACTCACCTCTCCTTTCTGAATAATAAAAGTATACAAATAGAAAATCTTCTCCTAATTGTCCCCAAAGATAAATATATAAAAATACGTTATAATTATTATTTTTGACCTAAGTCAAAGAATTTAAAAATTATATCGATTACCATTATAATTAAGGATTGAAATTTTTCAATTTAAGTTTTAAATTATTAGGAGGTTAAAATGAGTAAAAGAACTATAATAAAGATAGATGAAGAAAAATGTACAGGATGCGGTTTATGTATATTGTCCTGTGCAGAAGGAGCAATTGAAATTATTGATGGTAAGGCAAGGTTAGTAAGTGAGGAATATTGTGATGGACTGGGGGCATGTCTTGATGAATGTCCTGAAGGGGCATTAATAATAGAAGAGAGGGAGGCTCTGGATTTTGATGAAGAGGCTGTTACAAAACATCTTAAATCAAAAGATATAGAGACTAATAAAACTCATAGCGCTTCCAAAGGGGGATTCCATCAGCCATCTTGCCCATCAACCATGTCAATGTTTTTTAGAAAGGAGGTGAAATATGATACAGAAGGTAATAAAGAATCTGCTCTTTCACAGTGGCCTGTAAAATTGGCGCTTGTCAGTCCAAAAGCACCCTATTTTGAAGATGCGGATTTAATTATTACTGCAGATTGTGTTCCCTTTGCCTATGCAAGTTTTCATGAGGACTTTCTGAATGGAAAATCTATTGTGATTGGATGTCCCAAGCTTGACGATATCGAATTCTACAGAGAGAAGCTTACTGATATTATAAGTCTATCCAATATAAAGAGTGTAAGAGTTATACATATGGAAGTTCCATGCTGCTTTGGTTTATTTAAAGCTACAGAAGAGGCTATCATAGAATCCGGAAAGGATATACCCTTTTATGAAATAATAATAGGTATAAACGGAGAGAAGAAGGATGAAATACCCTGTTAAGTCTAAAGGGGAAATTAAAAACCTTTAAATTAAGGAGGGGATAAAATGAAAGGATTAAAGGTAGGAGCAATATTAAGTTTCGTAATTTCCATGGGAGTTTTATTAATAGGTGGATATTTTGCTAAGGATAGACTTGCTCCTTATCCTGATAAGGTTATAGCCGGTGAAAAGACTGTTATTACATCCAAGGATATAAAATATGGGCAAAATGTTTACCAGAAGTATGGACTTATGGACCATGGGAGTATATGGGGACATGGTAGTTTAAGAGGAATGGACTTCTCTGCAACTACTCTTCACATGATAGGGAAGTTTATGAGAGAATATTATGCAGACCAAGAAGGAAAAACTTACTCTGATTTATCTCCGGAAGAAAAAGCAATAATCGATAATAAAGTTATAAGAGAGATAAAAACAAATAGTTATGATCCAGAAACTGACATACTCTCCTTAACTCCTGCTCAAACCTATGCATTAGAAAAGACAAAAGAATATTGGATAAATCTATTTAAAAATGGAGATAAAGAGAATGGGTTCCTTCCCAATGCAATCAGAGAAGCTAAAGAGAGAGAAGCCATAGGGAATTTCTTCTTCTGGACAGCATGGGTGGCATCTACTAACAGACCTGATAGAGATTTTACATATACAAATAACTGGCCATCTGATAGAAGCGTTGGTAATACCCTATCTCCTGATGCTTTTGTATGGAGTATATTATCTATAGTTGGATTATTAGTTGTATTGGGATTAGTTATATATATTGTGCATAGATATCGGTTCTTTTATGGAAAACCGAGAGGGGTTGAAGTAGGCAAAGAATTAATAAAGCTTCCTCTTACTAACAGCCAATTTAAGGCTGCAAAATTCTTTATAGTGGTTCTTCTTCTATTTATTCTTCAAACTATGATGGGTGGCTTGTTAGCCCATTATACAGTTCATCCTGTAAGTTTTTATCTGGGTTTTATAGCAAAGTTCATCCCTTATAGCTGGGCAAAAACTTGGCATCTACAGCTGGCAATACTCTGGATTGCTACATCATGGATAGGAACAGCTATATATTTAGCACCACTTATAAGTGGGAAGGAACCAAAGGGCCAGGGTATTCTGGTTAATATACTCTTTGTTGCTGTTATTATTGTAGCTCTTGGAAGCCTTGTTGGAGAAGTCTTAGGAATAAAAGGAGTCTTAGGAAATAAATGGTTCTGGTTTGGACATCAGGGATGGGAATACCTTGAACTTGGAAGAATATGGCAAATATTACTCTTTGTTGGGCTTATTGCATGGCTTATTATTGTTTATAGAGCTCTAAAAAATAAACTATTTGGTCCAGATAGGGATAAAAGTGGCCTTGTCTTACTCTATACATTGAGTGCTATATTAGTAGTAGTTTTCTTCGGATTTGGATTGTTTTATGGAAAAGGAACCCACTTGACCGTTGCTGATTATTGGAGATGGTTTGTAGTTCATATATGGGTTGAAAGTATGTTTGAATTCTTTGGAGTTGCAATAATATCACTATTTTTAGTATCCCTTGGATTAGTAGATAAAGAATCTGCTGTAAGGGTTACCTGTCTTACTGCAATCTTAGTATTTGCTAGTGGTATAATAGGAACAGCACATCACTATTTCTGGTATGGAGGACCCTCATACTGGCTTGCACTGGGAGCAGTATTCTCATCTTTGGAACCTATCCCACTTATTCTTCTTGTTGTCAGAGGATGGATGGAGTATAAATCAATAAATGAAGCAGGGAAAGATTTCCCATATAGATGGCCGTTTCTATTCTTAGTGGCTTCAAGCTTCTGGAATTTCCTTGGTGCTGGTGTATTTGGATTTACTATAAATTTGCCGATTATAAACTATTATGAGCATGGGACATATCTAACAGCAAATCATGCACATACAGCCCTCTTTGGTGTATATGGAATGTTATCTATAGCGCTACTCCTATTCTCCTGGAGATCGCTTGTAGAGGGTAAGTTCTGGAGTGATAAGATATTAAAACTCTCATTCTTTGGATTAAATGGAGGATTGTTTCTTATGTTTATTACCTCACTCTTACCCGTTGGCATAGCTCAGGTTGTGGCAAGTTATAAAAACGGATTATGGTTTGCCAGAAGTAGTGAATTCTATAATGGTCCAATTGTCCAGGTATTAGGGCAGTTGAGAATTATCCCTGATCTTATTATCATTCTACTTGGTGCCATTCCGTTACTTATATTCCTTCTAAAGACATATCCAAAACTAAAACCTGTTGGATTCAAAGAAGAAGAATATATAGAGGTAAAGGTAATATAATAGTATGAATTTTATTGCAGAAAGGATGATGAGGAAAAAATTGAATAAAGAGGATAAAAAATTTATAGCCCCCCACTTCCCTGGGGGGATTATAAAACCGAGCGATCTTAGAAAAATAGCCGATATATGTGAAAAATTCCCTGAAAGTAAGATAAAGCTAAGTGGAGAAATAATAATTGGGGGTATAGAGGATGAAAAGGAAAATGAAAAACTTCGAAATATGCTCGGTTTTCCTACATTTAGTATTGCCGGATTTTCAATAAGGCCTGTAAAGATATGTGGTGGTGGTTTTATATGCAATAATAACCTCAGAGACTCCTTATCACTTGGACTTAAGCTCGATGAGTTGTTTCACGGTAGAACCCTTCCATTCAAGCTAATTATCTCTGTATCCGGATGTTCAAGATCATGCGCAGAGCCTAGGATTAGAGATATAGGTATAGTTGCTTCAAAGAAAGGTTATTCAATATTTGTTGGAGGTGCAGCTGGAGCAAGACCAAGAATCGGTGAGAAGCTTATTGAAAATGTAACTGAGGAAGAAGTTATATACATTATAGGAAGGATAATTAGTCTATATGAGAAAAAGGGAAAAACACCAGAAAGATTAGGAATGTTCATAGAAAGGATAGGATTTGAATCATTTAAGGAGAAGGTTTTTCCCTCTCCTTAAACAAGTTTAAATAATGGTCTATTAAAATTATTAAATCCAGAGAATTTAACCCTTTCTCCTATCTTTATATCATCTATATTTGAATCTATTATATTTGTTGTCACCCTTCCACCCTCATCTAATTCTACAACAGCCACAACAAATGGTACTTTATCCATAAGTTCCTTACCAGAAACGTACACAACTGTATAAGAATAGATGATCCCATTACCACTAAGAGTCTCTTCAATTAGATCTTCTGAACCGCATTTAGGACATGAGTATACTGGAGGTATGTAAAAAATATCTTTACATTCTTGGCACTTAAATCCTCGAAGCTCCATCAGAACCCCCTCCTTAATATATGAACGGAGCAGATTGATGCAGGCCCACCAATAACATGGGTTAAACCTATTTCAGCCTCTTTAACCTGTCTTTCACCAGCAAGTCTTCTTAATTGATAACTGATTTCTACTGTTTGAGCAACCCCCGTTGCTCCAATAGGATGACCCTTTGACTTAAGCCCTCCACTTGCATTTATTGCTATTTCTCCATCTATAGTTGTCTTTCCATCCTTAGACGCTGGCCCTCCTTCTCCTTTCTTGAAAAATCCCAGATCCTCTATATCTATTATCTCGGTTGTTGTAAAACAGTCATGAACTTCTGCAAGATCTATATCATCTGGAGATACCTTTGCCATATCATAGGCCTCTTTAGCAGCTTTTTGGGTTGCTTCAAAGGATACAAGGCTACTCTTCTCAAAAAAATTAAAGAAATTACCAGAGGTTCCTGATCCTATAATATCGATAGGTTTATCATTGTATCTCTTCGCAATCTCTGAAGGACAAAGAACCACAGCTGCAGCTCCATCTGTAACCAGGCAGCAATCATGGAGACCAAAAGGGGTAGATATAATCGGAGCATTTAAAACATCCTCAATGGTTATCTTTTTTCTAAGATGTGCATCAGGATTCTTTAACCCATTATTATAATTCTTAACTGCTACATAAGCCATCTGTTCCTTTGTTGTTCCAAATTCATACATATGTCTCTGAGCAAATAGAGCAAAACCTGTTGGCCCATTAACTCCCAGATTTGCCTCAAGATCCATATCCATACCTTTTGCCAATATATCCATAATATCAGGAGTCTCCTTTGTATTCATCTTTTCAACACCCAATACAAGAACAAAATCATATATCCCAGAGGCTACAGCAATAAATCCTTCTCTAAGTGCAAGCCCTCCTGAAGCGCATGCCCCTTCTAACCTTATATATGGGATATTATTAAGCCCTAAAACTGTAGCAACATATGCAGCCATCACATTCTGATTATTAAACTCATTGGCAGCATAATTCCCCACATATAAAGCCTGGATTGCCTTTTTTTCAATGCCAGCATCTCTTATTGCACTATTACCAGCTTCTGCAATCAGACCTCTTAAACTTCTATCTTTTAATATACCGAACTTTGTTTCATAGGCACCTATTATAGAAACTCCTCTCATTTCTTCTCTCCTCCTGTATAATCATAAACTCCTTTACCGCTTTTCCTGCCTAAATGACCCGCCTCCACTAACTGAGACAAAAGAGGACATGGATAATATTTAGAGTCTCCATAACCTTCATACATTATCTTTAAAATAGATAAAATAGAGTCAAGCCCTATAAAGTCAGCAAGCTCAAGAGGACCCATAGGGTGATTAAGAGCAAGCCTTGCAGCCTTATCAATATCTTCCTTTGTTCCCATCCCCTCATAGAGTAAATAAAATGCCTCATTAAAGAAAGGCATAGCTAATCTTGTTGATAGAAATGCAGGATAATCCTTCGCAACTATATATTCTTTACCAAGGTCCTCACTCAACTTTTTTATTGTAGATAAAGTTTCATCAGAGGTTAGATATCCCTTTACAATCTCAATTAATTTCATAAGGGGAACAGGATACATAAAATGCATCCCTACTACCCTATCCGGCCTATTTGTAACCTTTGCAAGCGTGGTTATGGATATAGAAGAGGTATTTGATGCAAATATTGTCCTTTCCGGGCATATATTATCAAGCTCCTTAAAAACCTTCTGTTTTACCTCTTTTTTTTCAGGCACAGCCTCTATAACAACATCAGCATCTTTTGCTAATGAGAGATCCTTTGTTGGTATTAATCTATTTAGAGTATTCTTCCTATCTTCATCTTTAATAATCCCCTTCTTAACCATATTACTGAGACTTTTCTTTATAATATCCATACCCCTATCCAATATTTCATCACTTATATCCCTCATTACAACCTTAAATCCGGCCTGGGCACATACCTGGGCTATTCCATTACCCATCTGCCCAGCTCCTGCTACAAATATATTTTTTATTTCAACCATTTGTCCCTTATTCATCCCTTTCAACAATAATTACGGTTCCCATTCCTGTCCCCTGACATAATCCAAACAACCCTCTTTTTGCATTTCTTCTATTGATTTCACTTATAACATCTATTAAATATCTACATCCTGTTGCTCCAATAGCATGTCCTAAAGCAATTGCCCCACCATTTACATTTAAAACATCCCTTGATAAGCCCAGGTGCTTCTGGAAATTAACAGCAACAGCAGCAAATGCTTCATTAACATGGAATATATCTATGTCGCTTGTTTTTAGATTGGCTCTCTCCATTGCCTGAAATGCTGCTGGAACCGGACCATGGCCCATTATATCAGGATCAACCCCCACAATACCGAATGATACTATTTTTGCTAATGGCTTAAGCCCATAACTCTCTGCTTTATTTCTTGTCATAAGGATGATTACAGCAGCTCCATCATTTAATGTACATGAATTTCCGGCCGTAATCTTACCATCCTTTTTAAAGACCGGTTTAAGCTTTGCTAATCTCTCAATAGATGTATCAGGCCTTGGGCCCTCATCTTTATCAAATAACTTTGGCTCACCCTTTGGCTGAGGAATTGGGACCGGTACGATCTCTTCTTTAAATTTCCCTTCATTCACTGCCTTTGTTGCTAATTGATGACTCATAAAAGCAAATTCATCCATCTCTTCTCTTTTTATATCAAACTTATCTGCAAGATTTTCTGCTGTCATCCCCATTCCTGTCCCTGTTGGAGGGCATGATAAAATAGCTGAGTACATACTATCTATCATATACCCATCCCTTAATCTCTGCCCCCACCGGTATGTATACGATTCATAGGGAGCATTACTCATACTTTCAACTCCACCTGCTATAACTATTTCACACTGGCCGGATTTGATTTCTTGCATTCCTGTTATAATAGCCTGAAGCCCGGATGCACATGCTCTCTGGATAGTCATACCAGGAACTTCCTTTGGAAGTCCAGCCATATAACCTGCAATTCTTGCTACATTTGGTTCATCAAGTGATCTAAAATAGAGCTGACCAAATATTACATCACCTACTTCTTCTTTATTTATTCCAGATCTATTTAAAACTTCCTTTATCACTATTATTGCCAAATCTCTTGCAATAACATTCTTTAATGCTCCACCAAATAAAGCTGTTGGAGTCCTTGCCATACTTACAACTACTACATCGTCTCCTTTTTTCATTATCTTACCTCCTCTTTAAAATTAAAATAAACTTCATTTATTTATATATAAAAATTTAGTAATTGTCAATAAAAATTGAGGAAAATGCTTACTGATGAAATTGCTGCAGTTTAGGGGTCAGATACTGTGGTCAAAGTCAAGCCCAAAACTCTCCTCTATTAAC
>CAZCTP010000013.1:0-42110 GCA_964501575.1 uncultured Thermodesulfobacteriota bacterium | reverse complement strand
GATACTCAGGCAGTTTATAACGATAATAATATTTATAAAAACCAGGTATATCATTCAGGTATTTTATATCTACCTGGATCCTCTAAAATGGCTTAAATATCATCTTCTCCTCCCTTAAATCCCTCTTAACTTTATACTTCCTTTTCCTCGGCTTAACTAACCCCTCCTCCTTAAATATACGATGTAATGTATTAGGAGAATATCTAAGTTTAAACATCTCTTTTAATCTCTTAGCACTAAATGTCTTAAGCCTCTTCTTAATCTCTATCGCTCTCTTAACATCCTTATCATCAGTCTTAATCTTGTGAGGAAGATTTTTAGGTGTCCTTGACCTATCTTCTAAACCTCTAATACCATCCTTCTCATACCTGCCTGTTGGCAGACAGGTCTCTTCTTCCACTTACGAACTTTGGTGTAGTATTAAATAGCTTAGCAGCCGGTTTTATACCTATCTCATATGCCTTATGAATCATCTCTATCCTGTATTTAAATGGTCTTTTTATCCTGAAATAAATTCAGGACATGGTATAATATTTAACTGGAGACATCGTTTATACCCTCCTTTCTTAATAGTATTTAGAAGGGTATTATAACAAAAAAACGATGTCTCCTCTATTTCATTTATCCTCTCTCTTTATTATTTCTATCTTATCCCTTAGTAATATATCTGTTATCCCTTTATATACTTCATCAGAAATACATCCTATCTTCTTCAAGGGGATACCTTGCCTGCCTGCTGTAGACAGGTGCTTGGGTATTTCCAAACCAGAATCCTTTTATGCTTGACATTTTTTTAGGTATTTGATATTTAAATCTATAGAAAGTAGAGGTGTGTCATGGAAAGGATTGGGGATTTACTTGTTAAAAAGAACATAATAAGTCATGAGCAGTTACAGAAAGCATTAGAGGAACAGAGAAGTAAAGGAGGTAGAGTAGGTTCAAATCTAATAAAGTTAGGTTATATTCAGGAAAATGAGCTTGTCAATTTCTTAAGCGAACAATTTGGAGTTCCTTCCATAAACCTCTCTGAATTTGAAATATCTCCTGAAGTCATAGATATAATTCCCGAAGATATTGCAAGGAGGTATCTTGTAATCCCGGTAAGTAGAAATGGTCCTACCTTGACTATAGCCATGGCAGATCCATCAAATATATTTGCAATAGATGATATAAAGTTTTTAACTGGATATAATATAGAGGTCGTAGTGGCCTCCGAAATTTCTATTATAGAGGCTATAAAAAAATATTATGGAAAAGATAGAGATTATTCAGAGTCTATACTAACTGTAAAGGATTATAGCCAGGAGGAGGAAGAAGAGCCCTCCTCTTTTCCATTTGAGGATAATGTTAAAGATGTAGATGATATTGATTCATTAGTTCAGGGGGCAATAGAAGACATAGAGGTTGTAAAAGAAAAGGAAGAAGAAGAGGAAGTAGTTAGAGAGGTAGAAGCCCCTATTATAAAATTAGTAAATAGTATATTAATAAAAGGGATAAAACTTAAAGTAAGCGATATCCATATAGAACCCTATGAGAAAACATTCAGAATTAGGTATAGGATAGATGGTGTATTAAAGACTGCAATGAATCTTCCATTAAAGATAAAAAATGCTATCATTTCAAGGGTAAAGATTATGGCGAATCTTGATATTGCAGAGAGGCGTCTCCCACAGGATGGAAGGATAAAGATGAAAATTGGAAAAGGAAAAGAGATGGATTTTAGGGTATCTGTTATCCCAACCCTATTTGGAGAAAAGGTTGTATTAAGACTATTAGATAAATCTACTCTTCAGCTTGACATGACAAAACTTGGTTTTGAGGAAGAAGCCCTTGCTGAATTTAAAGAAGCTATTCATAAGCCTTATGGAATGGTTCTGGTTACCGGTCCAACAGGGAGTGGAAAGACTACCACTCTTTACTCAGCTTTAGCAGAACTTAATAGAGAAAGCGATAATATAATGACGGCTGAAGACCCGGTTGAGTTTAATTTTATGGGGATAAATCAGGTTCAAATGCATGAGGAAATTGGACTCAATTTTGCAACAGCATTAAGATCTTTCTTAAGGCAGGACCCCGATATTATCCTAGTTGGTGAAATAAGAGATTTTGAAACAGCGGAGATATCTATTAAAGCTGCATTAACAGGACACCTTGTTCTAAGCACATTACACACCAATGATGCTCCAAGTACAATTACAAGACTCCTTAATATGGGGATTGAGCCCTTTTTAGTCTCTTCATCATTGAATCTTATAGTTGCACAACGCCTGGTAAGGAAGATATGCACTGGATGTAAAGAAAAGATAAAGGTTCTTCCTCAGGCATTGATAGATATGGGAGCTTCTCCAGATGAAGCTAAAAAAATTGTATGTTATAAAGGTGCTGGTTGCCCCGAGTGTGGACATACCGGATATAAGGGAAGAATTGCACTTTATGAAGTTCTTCCTGTTAAAGAAGAGATTAAAGAGCTCATTCTTACCGGGGCTTCTGCTTTGGAAATTAAGAGGGAAGCAATTAGATTAGGTATGAAAACTTTAAGACGGGCTGGTATAACAAAGATAAAGGAAGGGATAACAACTATGGAAGAGGTCATAAGGGTTACAGCAAGTGATTAAGGAGGACAAATGGGAAAGGTAGGTATTCATCAACTCCTTAAGATTATGATAGATAATGAAGCATCAGATCTCCATATAACCACAGGGACACCACCTCAGCTAAGAATTGACGGCTCTCTAAGAACAGTTTCTGGATTGCCACCTTTAACAGCATCTGATACAAAGGAGTTATGTTATAGTATTTTAACCGATGTTCAGAAGCGTAAGTTTGAAGAGGAGAATGAGTTAGATTTATCTTTTGGGGTAAAAGGGCTAAGTAGATTTAGAGCAAATATATTTATGCAGAGAGGAGCAGTTGCAGGAGCTTTTAGAGCAATACCATATAAAATAAGAAGTTTTGAAGAATTGGGACTTCCACCTATTGTTAACGAATTAACAAAGAAACCAAAGGGGCTTATCTTGGTTACCGGTCCAACCGGAAGTGGTAAATCCACTACCTTGGCTGCAATGATTGATAGAATTAATTCAGAGAGACATGAACATATTGTAACTATTGAAGACCCAATAGAATATCTCCATCCCCATAAGGGTTGTATTGTAAATCAAAGAGAAGTTGGTTCCGATACTCAAAGCTTTAAGAAAGCATTAAAATATGCATTAAGGCAGGATCCGGATGTAGTTTTGATTGGAGAGATAAGAGACCTTGAGACTATTGAGACTGCGTTGACTATGGCTGAGACAGGGCACTTAGTACTTGCAACTCTTCACACAAATTCATGTGTTCAAACTATAAATAGGATTATAGATGTATTTCCACCTTACCAACAACCACAAATAAGAGCACAATTGTCATTTGTATTAGAAGGAGTCTTATCACAGATGTTAATCCCAAAGAGGACCGGCAAAGGAAGAATTTTAGCTTTAGAGATAATGGTCCCAAATCCTGCTATAAGAAATCTTATAAGAGAAGAGAAGATTCATCAGATATATTCTCAGATGCAGGTTGGTCAGATAAAATTTGGTATGCAGACTATGAATCAGAGCCTTTTTAGTCTATATCAAAGAGGTATGATTACACTGGATGATGCTGTAGGAAGAAGCTCTGATCCTGATGAATTGAGACAGATGATGGCTAAAGCCAATGCCAAGGTAGGGGGAAAAAGATCCTAAAATATTAAGGAGGAATTATGCCTACATTTATATGGGAAGGTAAAACCCTTCAGGGTGTGTTAAAGAAGGGAGAAATGGAGGCAGATGATAAGGCTGCTGTTATGGCTACTCTGAGAGCCCAGCAGGTATTTCCTTCTAAGATAAAGGAAAAGGGCAAAGGGATTCTTGATATGGAGATAAATATCCCTGGTCTTGGAGGAAAGGTAAAGGAGAAAGAAATAGCTGTATTTACAAGGCAGTTTGCAACTATGATAGATGCAGGATTACCTCTGGTTCAATGTCTTGACATATTAGCATCTCAGCAGGTTAACAAAACCTTTAAAAAGGTTTTACTTAAGGTAAAGGAGGATGTAGAAGGTGGATCAACCTTTGCTGATGCTCTGTCAAAACATCCAAAGGTTTTTGACCAATTATATACAAGTCTTGTAGCAGCAGGTGAGGTTGGTGGTATACTGGATACAATTTTGAATAGGTTGTCATTATATATTGAAAAGGCTATAAGGCTAAAAGCAAAGGTTAAAGGGGCTATGGTATATCCATCAGTTATAATTACTGTTGCTGTTGGTGTTTTGGCAATAATCTTAGTATTTGTTATACCAACTTTTAGTAAGATGTTTGCTGAAGTTGGTCAGGCTTTACCAGCTCCAACACAGCTTGTTATAAACTTAAGTAATTTTGTTACAAATAATATATTATATGGGATTATTGGAATAATTATATTAATAATTGGGTTTAGAGTTGTCTATCGGGCAGAAAAAGGGAGGGCGATATTTGATAATTTAGTTCTCAAGATTCCGGTAATTGGCGACCTTATAAAAAAGGTATCAGTTGCAAGATTTAGCAGGACCCTGGGAACATTAGTAAGTAGCGGTGTCCCCATCCTTGATGGACTCGATATTGTTGCTAAGATATCTGGAAATAAAACAGTAGAATCTGCTCTCAAGAAAACCAAGGAGAGCGTTAGCGAAGGGAAAACTCTGGCTGAACCTTTAAAAGAGACAAAGGTTTTTCCTCCTATGGTTGTTCAGATGATCGGTGTTGGAGAAGCTACCGGTGCCATGGATACTATGTTGTCAAAGATAGCAGATTTTTATGATGAAGAGGTTGATACAGCTGTAGATGCATTAACTTCTCTACTGGAACCGCTCCTTATGGTATTCCTCGGTGTAACTATCGGGGGCCTTGTTATTGCTATGTATCTACCAATATTCAAGATAGCTGGTGCCATAACAGGCTAAAAACACTTTTCTTTGATCAAATATGAAGATGAATGAAACCTCCCGAGACGATCTTTTAAAAAGGCTTAGGTGGCTGACCTTTTTAAGAGCTTTAATCATAACATTTCTATTGGGTGCAACAGCAATAATTCAGATTAAAGAGGGGGTATTTTACAGATCTATCCCTTTATTCTATCTATATATTCTTATAATTACAATCTATATCTTAACAATTATCTATATTATCCTTCTCCATGTAATAAAAAATTTAAATGTAATATCATATATTCAAATAGTTGGAGACATATTATTTGTAACGGTATTGATCTATATAACTGGTGGTATAGAAAGTATATTTTCATTTATGTATATATTAACAATTATAAATGCCAGTATACTCCTATTCTTAAGAGGAGCATTAATATCGGCATCTATATCTGCTATACTTTATGGATCTTTAATAGATTTAGAATATTATGGGATAGTCCACCCTATATATACCGATTTATCTGGCTACCCAAAATATGAAGGAGCATATATATTATTTAATCTTTTTATCAATATAGCTGGATTTTTTCTTGTATCCTATCTTAGCAGTTATCTTGCAGAGAGCTTTAGAAAGACTGAAATTAAACTTAAAGAAAAGGAAAATGATTACAAAAATCTTGAGGCATTTAATATAAATATAATTCAATCTATTGACAGTGGATTATTAACAGTAGATAACGAAGGGAAGATAAGATTTTTTAATAGAAAAGGAGAAGAGATTATAGGACTTAAGTTTAAGGAGATATACAATAAAAGATTTTCTGATATATTTCCAAATGATATAGACTTTAGTTCTATAAATAAGCCCTATAGATGGGAAGCAGCTTTTAGAAGGAAGGATGGGATAAATGTGCTTTTAGGATTTTCATTGTCTCCTTTAAAAGATAGCAAAGGTTTAAATATAGGGAGTGTATTGGTTTTTCAGGATCTAACAAAGATCAGAGAAATGAAAGAAAGGATAAGTCTTGAAGAGAAAATCAATCATTTAAAAGAAGAAAAAGAAATATTAAAAAAAGATTTAAAAAAAAGATACAATTTGGAGAATATTATTGGTAAAAGCGATAAAATGATAGAAATTTATGAGCTTATAGAAAAGGTTGCTAAAACAAAGTCAAATATCCTTATAGTTGGAGAAAGTGGAACTGGTAAGGAGCTTGTAGCGAAGGCAATACATATAAATAGCCCGAGGAAGAATAAGCCATTTATGGTTATAAATTGTGGAGCAATCCCTGAGACTTTGATGGAGAGCGAACTATTCGGATACAAAAAAGGAGCATTTACCGGGGCAACCTCTGATAAAATAGGACTTATAGAAACAGCAAATGGAGGAACAATATTTTTTGATGAGATAGGAGAACTTCCCCCTTCAATTCAAGTTAAACTATTGAGAGTCATCCAGGAACATTCATTGAAGAGAATAGGTGGAAGGGAAGATATATCATTAGATATTAGGATAATATCAGCAACAAACAGAGATCTAGAAAAAGAGGTAAAGAATGGTAATTTTAGAGAAGACCTTTTCTTCAGGTTAAATGTTATTCAGATAAGGGTACCACCATTAAGAGAAAGGAAGGAAGATATCCCTGTTTTAGTACAATATTTCATAGATAAATACTCAAAAGAGTTAAATAAAAAGATTAACAAAATATCATCTGAGGCTATGAAGATGCTAATAGAATATGACTATCCAGGAAATATAAGAGAACTTGAAAATATAATTGAAAGGAGTATAACTCTTGAAAAAGGTAATATAATTACAAAAAACAGTCTTCCTTTTAATATTAAAGATATAGAGAAAAAATGGGGTGAATATGTGGAGCTTCCTATTAATTTAGAGAAATATATAGAAGATTTAGAAAGAAATTTAATAATAAAAGCCTTGATGAAGAGTAATGGAATAAAGAAAAAAACAGCCGAACTTTTGAATATAACCCTTAGATCATTAAGATATAAACTTGTAAAATATAAAATAAGAGAGGAAGAGTATAAACAAAATTTGTCCTGATAATGACAAATTTTGTCACTTTATATATTTAGACAGTATATTATATTTCTCCCTGTAGTTTTAAGATAATATTTGGGTAAGGGAATATAGAGATATAGCCCTCCTTTTGATAGTTTTTACCATGAAATTTCCTAAAATATATCTTTAGTTAATTTGGCACAATTTATGCATAATATTAAAATAGAGGTTTTTAAGGGAAGGAGGTGAATAACTTATGAGGAATAAGATAAGAGAGTTGATAAAGAGGGTTCTAAGAAAGGAAGATATGAGAGGTTTTACACTAATTGAATTGCTAATTGTTGTTGCTATTATTGGAATTCTTGCTGCTATTGCTATACCCCAGTTTATGAATTATAGGAGAAGGTCCTATAATGCTGCTGCTGAAAGTGACCTAAGAAATGCAAGAACAGACCTTGAGGCATATTTCGCCGATAATCAGAGATATCCATAGTATTAATTTCAATAAGATTTCTTAAAAGGAGGTGATTTAGATGTTAAAGAAATTAATAATGGGTGGGGTTGTGGTATGTTGTATTTTAGCCATTGGTATAGGCTATTCCCACGCTCTTACTTTTACAAATGATACAGGTTCGCTTACTCTATCTCCAACTGGGCTTCCATCAGTAACTATAAGAACTTCACCTAATGTCTATATAGGATATGAAAGCCCTTCTACTGGAGTAACATATACAATTCAGAGCAAACATTACCAGGGTGATAGAAGGTTTGCTGCTGAGGCAGAACAGCAGAATATATTCTATGAGTCAGCTACAGCTGGAGAGACTGGAATGGCAACAATAGGTGCAACAACAGGTAATGATATTACTGGTTGGAGTACCCTTGGAAGTTAATCCAGAGAATATGATAAAGGGGATCAATTTAGGCAGATCCCCTTTTTTATTTTTGTAGTTTTTTCTTATGATAAATATAAGCTCAAAAAGGATAATTCTATTTCTAATCTTTTTAAATCTTGGAATATATTATAATTCAATTTTTTCAGATTTTATAAGTCTTGATGACTATAATATGATACTTGACCTTAATAATAATCATAAAGAGTTAAAGAATTTATTTATTTCCAAGGAACCCCATAGGTATTACAGACCTATATTGGAATCTACATTCCTTCTTGACCAACGGATATGGAAATATTCTGCATCCGGGTATCATTTAACAAATATTATTATAAACAGTATAAATGCAATATTATTGTATATATTAATTATCCTTTTAATAGGCAATAACGAAAAAGGTAAGTCTATCTCTTTTGTATCTTCTTTACTCTTTTCAATCCATCCAGTACATACAGAAGCTGTATGTTGGGTATCGAGTAGAACCGAGCTACTTTCAACCCTATTTTTACTAGGATCATTTATTTTTTATCTCCGTTTTTCAAATAATAGAAGGTTTATATTTTTAATCTTCTCTTCAATCTTATATCTTTTCTCCCTACTCTCAAAGGAAGTAGCTATTTCTTTGCCAATATTGATTATATTATATGAACTAATTCTAAAAAGAGACAAGAAATTAAAGGAACTTATACTACCTGTAACTATATTTATATTATTTACCTTTGTTTATATAATACTCAGGGATTTAACGCTCCCAGAGGATATAGGACTTGTAAGCAGTTCCAGGGTAATCGATTCATCATCATATATAACCAGTATCAAAATATTCTTGGCTTCTATAGGATTCTATTTCAAAAAATTGATATATCCCTTTCCATTAAACTTTGCAATAGTTAATATAAATATAAAATTATATACATTTATAGGAACGGTTATTCTATTATTTTCAGTAATTATATTATTCAGGAAAGGATTAAACAGCTTTTCAATATGGTGGATAATAATATCTCTTATTCCATCGATTATGATCGCATTAATAAATATTGCATGGACACCCTTTGCAGAAAGATATTTATATCTTCCATCCATAGGCTTCTCCATACTATTTGGCTCTATATTATATTATTTATTATCAAGATATCATAAAAGAGAAAACTTGATTATTCTTTTATTCCTATTCATTCCATCCATAATTCTTTCAATATTTACTTATAAAAGAAGCTTAATATGGATGGATAATCTATCACTATGGGAGGATACAGTTAAAAAGTCCCCGGGGTTTTCAAGAGTATATAATGAATATGGAATAGCATTAATAAAGAAGAATAAATGGAAGGAAGGAGAAAAGGCTTTTAAGAAGGCTATTAATCTGGGTTTTATACTGCCACCATATATAAATCTCTCTAAGGTAAAGATGGCTGAGGGAAATTATGAAGATGGAGAGAAATATCTTCTATATCTTATAAAATTGTACCCATCAAACGCTGATTTATATATGAGGTTAGCCTCTTATTATATAGCTACATCAGATAATTATAAAGATAAAACAATAAGATATAAGAAGGCCATAGATTCGTTTTTGAAGGCATATGAATTAAATAATGGATATAATCTCGCTTTATATAAAGTCGGGCAACTATATTTACATATCGGTGAAAGAAGAAAAGCAAAGAGATATCTCAATAAGGCTATAGAAAGAAATCCTAAAGCCTTTTATGTAAAAGGAGCAAGAATGCTAGTGAAGAATATAGAAAGGAAATTAAAGAAGTAAATGCAAGGTTTAGGAGAGAAAGAGGGATATTTATTAAATGGATGTATCTATTATTATACCTATTTATCGAAGGATAGAGTGGATAGGTAAATGTATTAAAAGGCTATTGGAACAGGATTTTATTGGTTCATTTGAGGTTATTGTTGTAGATGATGGATCTCCCAATGAATCAGAGATAAAAGGAGTTTTAGATAGATTCTCTAATTTGGAAAATCCAATAGTTAAATATATCAGGAATAGACATGCTGGGCCTGCAGCTGCTCGTAATTATGGAATCAGGTCCTCATCAGGTAAAATTTTATGCTTTTTAGACGATGATTCTATACCTGATAGTAAATGGTTGAAAGAAATTATCTCTTCCTTTAGAGAATCTGAGACTACGTCTATCGTAAGTGGTAAAATCCTGGCATTTAATCGAGATGCTCCCCTTCCTCGTCTACTTGAAAGCTCAGTCTACTCTGGAAAAAGCTGGGCAACCTGCAATATTGCCTATAGGAGAGAGATCATTGAAGCATTAGGTGGATTTGATGAATCCTTCACCGAGGCAAGCTGGGAAGATAATGAACTTGGAATAAGAGCTAGATGGGCTGGATATTCCCATGTTTATAATAAGCGAGCTGTGGTCTATCATCCGCATGAGAGATCAATTGAGGAGTATAAAAAGAAATGCCTTTTAAATGGAAGGGGAGCAGCTTTATTCAGTCGTAAATATTTATTAAGTAGACCTCTGTGGGGGATAGGTACCCCTTTTCTCATGTCAAGACGGTTGATTTATGGAATATTTCCTTCAGTATGGAAAAAAAGAGCTATAAGTAAAGCCTATTTAAAATTCCTCTGGTCCTTCTATTCTTTAAAGGGCTTCATCAGGGCTATTATAGGTAAAGAAGATGGAAAAAACTAAAAGAGTAAAGATCGTAACTGGATTAAAATGCAATATTCAATGTATTTTCTGTTACTATAGAAATAACTTAAAATCACCGAATAGAAGATTTGATGAAATAAAGAAGGATCTTATTTATGCCAGAGCCCATGGCATATCAGAGGTTGATTTTTCGGGAGGTGAACCCACTCTTCATCCTGATCTTCCAGAGTTGGTCTCTGAAGCAAAATCCATGGGTATAGAAAAGGTCTGTATCATCAGCAATGGGTGGAGACTGGCTAACAGGAACTATCTTAGAAGGCTTAAGGATTCCGGTCTGGATGAGGTTCTCTTCTCTTTACATGGCTCAATAGAAAAGATACATGACAGACTTACAAATACCCCTGGAAGCTTTAACCGGATATCTCAAGCTCTATCATATTCTGCCTATGAAGGAATAAAAATAAGAACTAATACAGTAGTAAACCGATTGAACTTTGAGAGTCTTACTGATATTGCTTCTTTTGTAAAATCCTTTCAACCGATTCAGGTAAATTTTATTACCATTAATGATTGGTGCTTTGCAAAACATCTTGTAGATAAACTAATGTTAAGATATTCTGAGATGAGTTCAAGACTAAAAGAGTCCTGTGATCTATTGGATAAAAATGTAAAAGCAGTAAATGTAAGGTATATCCCCTTCTGTTTTATGGAAGGATATGAACGATTTGTATGTAATCATAAACAGGTAAAATTTGACCCATTTGAATGGGTACCAAGAATACGTGCAAGATTAGAAACCCAGAATAATATATTAAGGTATATTGGCATACTCAGTTATGGATTTTTCTTAGGAGGAGTATATAAGAATATGATAAAAATGCCTCTTGTAGATATATTAGATGAAAGCGTGGTGGAAGCTCTGCGTCATTGGTTTTATAAAAAACACCCTGATTGTAAAAAGTGTAGGTTTGATAACATATGCGATGGGGTAGAAAATACCTATGCAAAGAAATTTGGATTATATGAGCTTTTACCACAAAATGGTGAGAAATTAAAAGATCCTGTTTTTTTTAGAAATATTTAAGTAAAATATAATCTTATATAAACTGGATATAGGAATAAATTGAAATGTCGAGGAAAGATTTTGTTTCTTATAATAAAAAGAGTGTAGTCTATGAAGAATCAACCTTACAACACGCTCTTATGCTATCTATATCATCCCATCCGGCTTTGAAGACCCCTTTTAAAACAACTAACTACAGGACAATAACCAGGAGAGGAGTGGTATGGTTAGGTCAGACATGTAATCTTCGCTGTCAGTTCTGTTACTTTATTAATAGAATCGACAGAGTAGAACATCCTGAACATGCATTTATGCCCCTTGAGAAAGCAAAGAAAATATGCAAAACTCTGGTAGATGTGTACCGGAATAACTCTATAGATATTCAGGGTGGCGAACCCACTATATATAAAGGAATTTTTGATTTATTAAGATATTGCAATGATATAGGTTTAAAACCTACATTGATTACAAATGCACTTGTATTGGATAACCCGAGAATATGTATGAAATATAAAGATTCAGGAATTAGGGACTTTCTTATCAGTATCCACGGACTTGGAGATGTTTATGATACATTGGTTGGAAGAAGAGGAGCTCATATAAAACAAATGAAAGCGTTAAAAAACCTTCAGGAAATAGGTATTCCCTTTAGATTTAATTGTGTACTTTCCAAGCCCATAATAAAACAACTCCCTCTTATTGCTGAGCTCGCACTAAAAACCGGAGCTTTTGTGGTAAATTTCATAGCATTCAATCCCTTTGAGGATCAATCACAAAAGGGGAAAAGAAATATTACAAATGTTCCCAGATATAGTGAAGTCAGGGAGAAACTAACAGAGGCTCTTGATATATTGGATGAAGCAGGTATTGAGGTTAATGTCCGTTATTTTCCACTCTGTATGATTGAGGAACGACATCGTAAATCAGCATATAATTTTCAACAGCTTTCTTATGACCATCATGAATGGGATTTCGCCTCATGGTCATGGACGGGCCTTTTACCACAACGTGTAAGTAAAGGAGAACCATCGGATCCGGTGCAGCCTTCTCCCTCCAGGTGGATACTGTATTTTAAAAGGCCTCTTAAGTGTTTAGCTAATATTACTTCAGTAAGACCTTTTTTATACAAAGCCCATCAAATTTTTTCACAACTTGATTCTTCTAAAGATAGAGGGTCAAAGGCAGAGCTATATCGTAAAATAGCAAAAATCCATGCTGAAGTCCACTGTAACTATACTTATGGTAATGCCTGTAAATCCTGTATGGTTAAAGAGATCTGCGATGGATTTCATGGCGATTATGTCCAAATCTTTGGTGCTGAAGAGGCTATTCCAATCAAAGAGAATTCTAAGGTGATCGATCCTCTTTACTATATTAAGCATCAACAGAAGGTGGTTGAAAGAGAGGATGAAGAATGGGCATTACCTTCATCCTCTCTTAATTAGATATTTAATATTATAATAGGAAGAAATAATTAAGGCATATATTTTTGATAATATGATAATTTGTGGAAATAAGATTTTATGGAATAGAGAGTATTCTTTTTTATTTGATATTTTGATAACAGATATAGGATAAGATAAACAATAGAGTAATAATGAAATAATTTTCTGACCTGGAACAAATCTATAGCTTCTCCGTATCACTTTATATTTATATAGTTTTCTTTTTCTACTCTTCCTTATCTCTCCTTCCAGATAACTTTTCAATGATCTAAAATAACAGGAAAAACTTTCCCTGCTTCTATGAAGAACTACTAACTTTTTATCAAAGTAGAAACTATAGTTTAGGTTCAGTAATCTATAACATAAATCCGGATCCTCTCCTCCTGGTTTCTTAAAATCAACATCAAATCCTCCAATTTCTTTTAAACAGCTTTTTCTAAAAATAGCATTAGAGGTTCTTAAATAAGGAATCTGTTCATCACCCTTTAATCTGGATATATGAACAGGATAGATAAAATACCTTCCCATTACCGGAATGTAATTAAATTCATCTATATATTGAATAAATTTAGATACAAAAAATTTTCGATCCTCGGTTATACAGTCTAAAGGGCCACCAATTCCTGCAATATTTCCCCCAACAGAATCAAAAAGCTGATCAATTCTTAGAAGCCAATCTTCTGGAACAATACAATCATCATCTGTAAAGGCCACATACTCTCCCATAGAATAATATATACCAACGTTTCGAGAGAAAGAAACTCCCCTATTTGTGTGGGTGATATAGTTAAAATTTATTTCTACCTTCTCTTTAAACTCCTTAAGAAAATGTTCGGTAGAATCTGAAGAGCCATCGTTGATTACAATAACCTCAAATAACTCCTTATTATAGGTTTGTCTAACTAAAGAATTTAAACAGTCCTTGAGATAATAAAGACGGTTATACGTTGGTATAACCACGCTTATTTTTATAGAAGGCATTCCTATAAATCCTTAGATATCTTTCTATCATAAATTTAATTTTAAATATAAATCCCATGATTAAGAGCTTAACAAAAAATATAAAAGATTTTTTAGCGAAATAGTCAGGATACTCTCTCTTGATTTTTAATAACTCATAGGGCCCCGTAATTCGCAAAAGTGTCATAATAAACTTCCAGTCTGATAGGATAGAGAGAAATTTTTCATGATATTTTAAAAAATGGGATAATATGTGTAAGCGAACTATATGATGCTTGGGATGCCTTTTCATATCCCCTGTTGGAAGTCTGCCACCAACAATTGGATTACAACTGAAGTAATTTGAACCATGTCTCCTGTAGCATCCATAAATACCTGGAATAAGCAGAGACCCTCCAATAAGATTTGCAAAATGACAGATATAATTATCAGCACATACACGAAATTCATCACCATTATCCGGCATTATTATATCTAAGACCGATTTCCTAAACATCATTGAACTTGTGGTAGCCCATATCCAGAACGGCTCATGGATAGAGTCAGGATAAACATATCTGAATTTATTACCTGTCTGCAAATCAGAATGGGTACCAGCTATAATCTCATTATTTTCGTTGATCTGGTACTGATTTGAGCTTGTAAAAGCAACTGGTCCAAAGCTCATATGCGCCCGGACATGTGAAATAAGAAAATCTTCTAAAAGGAGATCATCAGCATCAAGTAATACAATAAAAACGCCCTCTGAGTGTTTAAGCCCTGTTTTAAAAGCCTCCATCTGACCGAGATTATTTTCATGGCGAATCAATAAAAACTTCCCTTTTGCTTCATCAGAGTGGATGAAATGCTCTATTCTCTCAACCGAGCAGTCTGTAGAGCAATCATCAACAACCACACACTTAAAATAGGGATACTTCTGTCTAGCAACTGATTTTAGACAGGAAATTATATAATTTTCATAATTAAAGTTTGTAACAATGACTGTTACAAAGGGCAAAATAATTTCTGAGGATAAGAGTCTGCTATCATCAAGTGCATTCTGCAGGTTAAAGTGCCCACTCATAATCTTCTTCCTCCACAATCTTTTCTTGTTCAACAATAAAATATTTTGGATCCGAGATTTTTGATGAAGCTATAATCGGTTTAGCCTCGTCTGTCCCAAAAATATAAGCATAATCCCCATGGAATCCATCACATATATTCTGAATAGAACATAATTTACAACTTTCTGAGTATACATAATGGCAGTGTTCTCTTGCTCTCAATCTTGCATTCTCTCGGTATAAATTTTCTATATCTTTGTCATCTATATTGTAATTATTGATAGCTATACTTATCTTTTTGTGGATAGCTTTTGCTATCTTCATGAGCTTTGGAAAGTTTGAAAGTGAGTTCCTGCCCCTTTCTAAAATATTTTCCAATAGCTTAGGATAAGATATTGGACAAAATGTAGCTTCCTTAAGGGACATAACAGGTGAAATATCTCCATCTTTCATTCTCTGGGGTTGCATACCGGTCCATGACCACGAAGCAAAATCCCACTCATGGATATCATAGGGCAGTTGCTGAAAGTTATATACTGATTTTCTATGTCTCTCTTCAACCATACATATAGGAAAATATCTAATATTACATTCAATCCCTGCTTCATTCAGACAATCCATAGCATCAGTGAGAAAAGGGACAACTTCACTATACTTGGGGACATTTTTGCTGGATCTTTTCCCTTCTTTCTGCTGGTCTTCAAAGGGATTGAACGCTATAAAATTAACCACCCTGGCATCTGTTTGAATAGCCAGCTCTGCTATTTTAGTCAATTCTGGTAGTGCCATTTTAGAAAGAACAGAGTTAAACCTGAAGGGGACCCCTAATTCCTGTAAATTTTTTAAAGCTATCATCTGTTTTTTATGAGCTCCTGGAACACCAACAATTTTGTCAAAGGTTTCTCCCAGTCCATGAATGCTTATAAGAAGATCACGGACCCCGGATTCTTTAAGCCTTTTACACTCATCTGGGTTAGCAAGTATTAAAGCATTGGTAATCAAAGTAGGTAGTAATCCAATTTTACGGCAATGTTTAACAAGTTCATAGATATGGCTATAAATTGTAGGCTCTCCTCCCTGAATATCAACCGCCTTATTATTATAATAGTCAACAAGGATTGAACATATTTTTTTAGCCTTTTCAATTGACATAAATGAATGTTCAGGATGGAATTTTGAATTTATACGATCCAGAAAATAACAAAAATGGCATCGCAAATTACAGGTCTGACCAAGCCATATTACTCCCCTATTTGTTAATACTCTTCTTTTTGATTTTTTATACCCAGGGACATTTTCTCTCTTCTCAGTGAAGGCCAGCTTGCGTGGATCTACATTATTATCACTGACCTTTTTAGTAAAACTTTCCATCTCCTCTGTCTCTCATAATAAAGATTTAAGCTTGTTATGCTAGACTATGTAATAAAGTCTGATGTTTATTATTCACCTGAAATATATCCTCTATCTCTCCATTTTTCAAAAAAATTATCCTATCAACAATCCTCTCCATCAATGGTTTATCATGGGATACCATAATTATAGTTCTTTTATCTGACCTGAGATCTTTAATCTTTTCAATACATTTATTTTGGAAATATTCATCTCCAACTGCAATAATCTCATCTAATAATAGAATTTCTGCACTGCTATGAATTGCAATCGAAAATCCAAGCCTTAGATACATACCGGATGAATATTTTTTTACCGGCATATCAATAAACTTTTCAAGCTCGGAAAACTGTATAATCATATTAAGTTTTCTCTTTATCTCTCCTAATGTCATCCCGATGATTGCTCCATTCATATAAATGTTTTCTCTTCCAGTTAGATCAGGATGGAACCCTGCACCAATCTCTATTAGAGGAGCGACTTTACCTTTTACCTCAATTTCACCAATATTTGGATAGGTCACAGATGCGATGAGCTTTAAAATAGTTGTCTTCCCAGACCCATTTGGACCATAAAGCCCCACGCATTCTCCCTTTTTTATAGATATATTTATATTCTTCAACGCCCAGAATTCATCATACTTGAGCCTTTCATCACTCTTCCTCTTAAAAATATTCATAATATCTTCCCTTAATGACCTGTGGAAAATATCACTAATTGAATATTTTTTCCATATATTTTTAAATTCTATTATTGGATCATATAACATCGGCAAAAGCACGCTCTGTTTTTATAAAAAACTTATGGGATAGAATATAGAATACACATATAATTATACTGACAAAAATAAATTGCCATAATACTATATTTTCTGACGAAAGCATACATCTTCGCATATTCTCAATAATAAAGGTAAGCGGATTCAAAAGAAGTATTATCTTCAGCTTTATACTAAGTTGGTCAATGGAATACATAACAGGAGAGACAAAAAACCATAGTTGTATGAGAAATCCAGTAGCTAATTTTACGTCTCTGTAGTATACATTTAAACTTGCAAGAAGTAAAGAGACTGAAACAGTAAAAAAAAATAACAATAAAAAGAGTGGAATAATCCAGAAAGCATTCCATGTAATATGAATCTTATATATAAATAAAAGTAGAGCAAATACCGATGATGCTATAATATAGTCTATGGTAGCAACAGAAACACCTGACAGAGGGATGATCTCACGGGGGAAATAAATTTTTGTAATAAGCTCATAGTGACTTGTTAGGCTTGGTATAGAATAGTTTAGGGAAGAGGAGAAGAATGTCCATGGTAAAAGCCCCGAGTAGAAAAATACTACATGAGGGTAATCTGCTACTTTTAGCTTGATTACATAAGAAAAGATGAAAGTAAATAATAACATCATACTCAGTGGTTGAATAATTGCCCAAAACACACCAATAATAGAATGACGATATCTTATAGTAAATTCCCTCCAGATAAATATCAGCAGCAAATCTTTATATGCATATAATCTTTTAATTATTTTCATAATCTAAAAAATTGTACCTTTGACCTCCAGAGATGCATTTATTACAGTTTAACATATAGCCATTCTATGAGTTTATAAATAAGAAACTATAAATAGTCTTTCAATTTAAAAAAACAAACATTTACTTTTAAAAGCCTTATGAATATCAATTTCTCCAGTGTTTCCTCTTTAGAGTTGTTCCTATTATAATAACCATATTAAAAATTGTCAATACCTGCTGTAATACGTCATCTATCAAAATTTATTGAGAATTACTCTCAACCAGATATTGTATTTTGCAACAAGATAAGGTATATTAAATTTAATATAAACAGGGAGGGGAAAGATGGATATTAATAGGTTTACAGAGAAGGCAAGGGAGGCGTTACAAAATTCTCAGAATGTGGCATCAAGGTATAATCATCAACAGATTGATAATGAACACTTACTTCTTTCAATGCTTGAACAGGAAGATGGACTTGTTTCAAGGATAATTGAAAAGATGGGAGTTTCTATAGATACTCTAAAGGATAGATTAGATGGAGTGTTATCTTCAATGCCTAAAGTTTACGGACCCTATGGAACCCCTGGTCAGATATATATTACTGAAAGATTGAACCGTTTGCTTGAAAGAGCCAATGATGAAGCAAAGAGAATTAAAGATGAATATATTAGTCTCGAACATATCCTTATGGCTATGTTAGATGATGGAACAACCGGAAAGATCTTATCTGATGCTGGAATTACAAGGGAAAATTTACTAAAAACCCTTTCTTCTATAAGAGGTGGTAAAAGAGTGACCAGTGACAGACCAGAGGCAACCTATGAAGCACTTGAAAAATACGGAAAAGATTTGACAAAGTTGGCTTCACAGGGAAAACTTGATCCTGTAATAGGAAGAGACGATGAAATAAGAAGAGTTATACAGATTTTATCAAGAAGGACAAAAAATAATCCGGTATTGATAGGTGAGCCAGGAGTTGGAAAGACTGCAATAGTGGAAGGATTGGCCCAGAGAATTGTCAGAAAGGATGTACCGGATGGCTTAAAAGATAAAAGGATCGTTGCTTTAGATATGGGTGCGTTGATTGCTGGTGCAAAATATAGGGGTGAGTTCGAAGAGAGATTAAAGGCTGTTTTGAAAGAAATAGAGGAATCAAGCGGTCAGGTTATTCTATTTATAGATGAACTTCATACGGTGGTTGGAGCAGGGGCTGCTGAAGGAGCAATGGATGCAAGTAATCTTTTAAAACCCATGTTAGCAAGGGGTGAATTACATTGCATAGGAGCGACTACCTTAAATGAGTATAGGAAACATGTTGAGAAAGATGCTGCCCTTGAAAGAAGATTTCAGACAGTCCTGGTAGATCAACCCTCTGTAGAAGATACAATATCCATACTTAGAGGTTTAAAAGAGAGATATGAAATCCATCATGGAGTAAGAATAAAGGATTCTGCACTTGTATCAGCTGCTGTATTGAGTAATCGTTATATATCTGATAGATTTTTACCTGATAAAGCTATAGATCTTGTAGATGAAGCAGCAGCAAAATTAAGGACAGAAATGGATAGTATGCCATCAGAACTTGATGAGATATCAAGAAAGGTCATGCAGCTTGAGATTGAAAGAGAGGCTTTAAAAAAAGAGAATGATGAAGCCTCAAAGGAAAGACTTTTAAAGCTGGAGAGTGAACTTAATAATTTAAAAGAGAAAGCTAATACATTAAGGGCTCAATGGGAAACAGAAAAAGAGATTATTAGTAAACTGAGGAAGTTAAAGAAGGAGATTGAAGATACAAAGGTACAGATTGAGCAAGCTGAAAGAGCCTATGAACTGAATCGTGTAGCAGAGTTGAAATATGGTAAATTAACAGAACTTGAAAAGAGATTAAGAGAAGAAGAGAATAGATTAAAGGAGCATCAGGTAAGGGGTAGCCTACTTAAAGAAGAAGTCGATGAGGAAGATGTAGCAGAAATTGTGAGCAGATGGACAGGAATACCTGTGAGTAAACTTTTAGAAAGTGAGATTAAAAAGCTTCTAAACCTCGAGGCAGAGCTTCATAAGAGAGTTATAGGTCAAGATGAAGCTGTATCAGCTGTTGCTGATGCTGTCTTAAGAGCAAGAGCTGGTATTAAAGATCCAAACAGACCTATAGGTAATTTCATATTCCTTGGACCAACAGGAGTAGGAAAGACTGAACTCGCAAGGGCACTGGCAGAATGCCTATTTGATGATGAACAGGCATTAATAAGAATAGATATGTCAGAATATATGGAAAAGCATACTGTAGCAAGATTAATCGGAGCTCCTCCAGGATATGTGGGGTATGAAGAAGGAGGACAATTAACAGAAGCAATAAGAAGGAGACCATTCTCTGTTATATTATTTGATGAAATTGAAAAGGCTCACTATGAAGTATTTAATATATTCCTTCAGATATTTGATGATGGAAGATTGACAGATGGTCAGGGAAGAACAGTAGATTTCAAGAATACTGTTATAATAATGACATCCAATATTGGGAGTCAATATATATTGGATTATATAGGAAGTGATGAAGAAAGCTATAAAAAAATGAAAGATAAGGTATTGGATGTATTAAGAGGGCATTTTAGGCCTGAATTCCTGAATAGAGTGGATGAGATCGTTGTATTTAGATCCTTAGATAAGGACCAATTAATAAGAATTATTGACATTCAACTCTCAAGATTGAAAAATAGATTAGCTGAAAGGCGTATAGAACTTGAGTTAACGGATAGAGCAAAGGAATATATAGCTACAATAGGCTATAATCCTACATACGGAGCCCGCCCCCTAAAAAGGATTATCCAGAGAGAGATTGAAACACCCTTAGCAAAAAAGATTATCAAGGGTGAGATAAAGGATAATTCAAAAGTAACAGTAGATTTTGAAAATGATCAATTAATATTTAGGATATGACTATATTATACTCTTTATCCCTGTAATTACCATAAATATAAGGAGTATAACACCTACCCCAAGGGCTCCAAATCCTACAATTCTTGCAAAATTTCTAAGCCATAAAGGAGGGGGTGGTGCACTTATGCTCTCCAATCTATTCTCCTTTAATAATCTCTCATATTCTGATGGCCTTTCATGACTGAATTCCCATCCGCTAAGTCTACCGGTAAATATAACAGGGTCTAATGGGAATTTTTCGGGGCGTAGATGTGTATTAAAGAAATGAACAATGAATATGAAAGCTGTTGCTAAAAGTGCCTCCTCACTATGAATTAAGAATGCCATATTGAACATCCATCCTGGTAACAATCTTGAAAAAAAGGATTTAAACCATAGAATAATCCCAGACCCCCCTATTACTGCTACTCCCCAGAATACTGCCCAATAGTCAAACTTCTCCCAATATGTCCATCTATCCCATTTTGGCTTTTGTTCTTTCCCTATAAACCATTTGAAGTGAGTCCATATATCCTTTATATCTTTAAATGTTGGAATCATTGATTCCGGTCCAAATAGGAATTCTATTATAGGTTTATCTAACTTCTTGGTAAAGAACCATATAAGAAAACATATATGAGAGATAAAATAAAATATGGTAATAGCCCCACATAGTCTATGAATAAACCCTGCAGTCTCAAATCCTCCCATAAACTTTGATAGGGTTATAGCCCATTCAGAGTTACTAAATTTTAGAGGGAGCCCGGTCAATGAAAGTCCTAAAAAACTCACTATAACGAAACCATGCATAATTCTATGGAAATAATTTATTCTCCAATAATATTCTCCTTCTTCCCTCCTTCCTCCAATATGCTGGAATCTATGAATTAAAGATTTTGGTAACCATATTAATGTATGAACACCAAAGAATGCAAATACCCCTATTATTAAAAAAGTCATAAATAACCATGTATAATATAGAATTGGATACTTCTTCCTATCCTTATGATTAGCATGGGGCATATACTTTACAAAATTATTATTCGTCTTTTCATGACATTTTTTACATGTATTTATTATATTGTTCTTCGATATCATAGATCTTGGGTCAGATTTAGGTAGAATATTATGATAACCATGACAATCTGAACATCTTGCTACCGAGGTATATCCCAAGGAGGTAACCTGACCATGGTATGTCTCTCTATATGTCTCCATTGATTCCTTATGGCATCCACCACACTCTCTTATTATATCAAGTTTAAACTCAGGCTTATCGGTTCTCTTTATCTCATGAGTTGCATGGCAATCTGTGCATACAGGGACAGATTTATTACCCTTTGCAAGTAAAACACCATGAATACTTTCTTTATATTCTTTAACGACCCCTACATGGCACTTACCGCAGGTTGATGGAACATTTGGTCTAAATAGAGTAGATTGAGGATTATCTATAGACTTTATATCATGCGTTCCATGGCAATCATTACATGTAGCTGATACTAAAATCAATCCACTTTTCAACAATCCTTTACCATGAACACTCTTCAGATATTTTTGATAAGCATCAGGTATAGGTATATTATGCTTTTTTGCGAGCTTCTCATTACCATGACATTTACCGCAAGTTAATGGAAGATTTAATGGATATACCATAGATTCCGGCTCTTTTACTAATTTTATATAGTGATCACCATGGCAATTATGGCATGTAGCTACATCCTTATCTCCTTTAATAAATTCTCTTCCATGAATGCTTTTTACATATATATTATAGACCCCCGAATGGCAATTATTACAATATACAGGTTTGAGTCTCTCTTCATGAGGGATCTCATCTATATCCTGATGACAGCTTATGCATCCATTATTACCATGAACGGATTTCTTAAACTCTCTTTCACTAATATACAGAGATTTCCATCCTTTAATGTCACTCTCCTTCAAAAAATTTTTATCTCCATGGCATCCAAAACACTCACTATCTTCTATAGCCATACTGTTATTAAAAATCACAAATACCGATAAGAATATCACTATTGGAATAATATATCCCCTTATATTTTTCATATTATTTCTATACATTTATTAAATTTATAGCACACAGGATTGTATATAGTATACAAATAAATATAAAAAATGTCAACTAAATTTAAGCAATGGGGTATAAAAAAGATTATTTATACTGGATTGAAGATATATATTTTGTTTGCCCACCCTGTCAGTTTAGCTCTACGGGGATACCTTTTCATAGATGTTCACCTATCTATCCACAAAAATTTAGTCTTAAAAGCTTAACTTTTTACATGATAATGATTTGTCAGGGACTAATCTCTTCTTCAACATTTTGGCATCGAGGGAATCTCTTTCCCTGCCGGTACTTTCTCTGTTTTTAATAAGGTCCTCGAGAGAAAGAATTGGTATATTCAACCCTTCAACCGAAATGACCAACTTATTTGCATAGGCAGATTGAAATTCTACTCCATCAATTGCTGTAATAATATCAATTCTTCTTGGAGTAACACCGATTTGAAAAATAATACCTTCCTTTGTAAAATCCTTTTAGCTGACATTAAGCAGTGGTACTCCGAATCTACTCAGTGATCGAATGACCTTTTTGCCATTTTCTGCTGTCGGCTCAATCCAGATATCAATATCCCCTGTCGCTCTTGGCAAACCATGAACACTGAGTACATACGCTACCACAATAATAAATTTAATTTCTTCTTCCAATAATATTTGTAACATCTCTTTGTAGTCTTCGCTCAATACTTCCTATACCTCTAAACGTACATACATCGTATGTTATTTTCCATACCATTTCGAAAAGCTCGGCCGCCCTTTACATACCCATTGCCATTTTCTTTACCAGGACGAGTAACCTGAATAATATCCCTCTTTACTCTCACATTTTTACCTCTAAACTATAATTTTCAAAAATTTTTTCTATACCATCTTTAAGACGAGGCTCAGCAATTCTCAGTAAAAAATTACATAAATCCTCTTTGTTAAAAAGTTTACAACCCGGAAGGTTTAAAAGTTGGAAAGCTATATAGTGTGGAAGTATGGAAGTTAGGAAGTACGGAAGAAAAGATTTCAAGGTTCGAGGTTCAACGTTAAACGTAGAACATCCCGGACCAAAACTATAAAGAAATTCATAAGTTCACCAAGAATTGTTGCTCTTAAGTTATAGGTCTTGACAAAAACACCATAATTTATAATATTATTAAATAAATTCTTTATCTTATTTTTAAATTTGAAGCAATGGATAAAATAGATTTAAATATTTTAGACTTATTACAGGATCAGGGTAGAATGCCATTCTCTGAAATTGCAAATAAGGTTAACCTTACTCCTCCCTCCATAATGGAAAGAATTAAGAAGTTAGAGGATAAAGGAATAATAAAGAAATATACAGCTATATTAGATGCAAAAAAGCTTGGTAATGATATATCAGCATTTATAGGAGTATATATAAGCCATCCAAGATATATAGAAGAATTTGAGAGAGGAATAACAAAATATGATGATATCCTTGAGTCCCATCATGTAACCGGGGAATATACTCTATTACTTAAGGTAAAAACAAAGAACACAACAACCCTTGAAGCTCTTATAAGAGAGATAAGATCTATGAAGGGTGTTACCAGAACATTGACAACCATTGTATTGTCAACAAGGAAGGAAGAAACAAGGGTAAATATTAAAAATTTTATTGATTAAATTATGTATTTTATAATATAATTTAAAGTATGAAAGAGCTTACAATTTCCACAAATAAAAAAATAGAGATGCTTGATATTACTTCCATGGTAAAGAGTGAAGTAATGAGGAATGGAGTGAAGAACGGAATATGTTATCTATTTGTTCCCCATACAACAGCTGGAATCATCATAAATGAGGATGCTGACCCTAATGTAGTCAAAGATATAGAAACCAAATTGAATGAAATTGCACCATTAGATGAGAAATATTACCATACCGAAGGTAATGCGCATTCCCATATAAAGAGCAGTATAGTTGGGGTATCTCAAACAATATTCATAGAAAATGGAGAGATTATATTGGGAAGATGGCAGGGTATATTCTTCTGTGAATTTGATGGACCGAGAAAAAGGAGAGTCCTACTAAAAATAGTAAAAACAGAATAGCTATTTCTTCCCCACAATAACCCATATATCATATTCAGATTTTTCCTTTAATCTGTATATTTCTTGAATCCCTTTTAACCTATGTCCTATATTTATTGCAGTCTTTGTAAAGGGCTTTTTATATAATATTATTGTCCTTATATAATTGAATCTCTTTGCGTTCTTAATCGCACAAACATTATATCCCATTTTTCTTAAAGTCTTTGCCATTATTTTAGCAGAGTTTCTGATACCATTTCCATTCAATACAAGTATAGTCGGCTCTATATTGCTCTTTTTAGCTTTGGTATTTTTATTTAACTCTTCTTTATAATTATTTTTAATCTTTTTTAATCTATCTTTGAAATCCTTGTTATCCGGCTCAAGCCACAAAGCTATCCTCATCTCACCTATGGCTTTTGAATATAATCCTTTTTGATAGTAAAGCTCTCCTAAAGTATCATGATAAGCTGCTACGTTTGGATTAAGCTCTATTGCTCTTTTTGCAAGAGAGATACCTTCATCTATGTTAGTCTTAAAAGAGGAATATAGCCATGCCAAATTATTATATATAATATCATTATCCGGGGCTATATTAATCCCTTTCTTATAACTTTTCTGGGCCTCTTTATATAAACCCATCTTCATAAATATGTTTCCAAGATTATTATAAGCTTCATAATCATCTGGATTGATATCTATAATCTTATTATTCATATCTATTGCTTTATTAAAGAACTTCTTCTTCTCAAATATAATGGATAAATATTTATATGAATTTAGATTATCAGGATTAATGGAGATATCTTTTTTAAACTCACCTATAGCTCTATCATAATCACTCTTTAAAAATGCCTCAATCCCGTTCCTGAAATACCTATCAGTTGTTCTCTGAAAGATTGTATAACCTTTTGATGTCTTTATTACTCTACTATAATATCCTTCTTTTAAATTAACTAACTCTTTTAAATATGCCGGGGCTATATCCTCTATCTTAATCCTTCCTATGTACCCCCCATTTCTGACATTCGGTCCCATTGACCTATCTTTTGCAAGTTTATAAAATGGAGCACCTTTCTTTAATTCTGACACTATTTCATCCGCTTCTTTCTTGCTTTTAACGACTATTATTCTAAATTGGAGAGTATTTAGATCCTTGAAAAGAAGATCTTTAGCTTTTAATGGTATATAAAAAAATAGAGAGACTAATAGAAGAATTATAATATATAGTCTCTTTCTCATTAGTTACATTAAGAACGTTCCCCTTGATTCCCAAAAATCATCGGCTAATGGTATATCTTCACCTCTATTAATTATATCTACTAAAACATCAACTAAATTTGAATCAAACTGAGTTCCTTTATGGGTATTCAATTCAATAATTATATCATCTTTATTCATTGCCTTTCTATATGGTCTATCAGAACTCATGGCCTCATAGGCATCCGCAATTGTTAATATTTTAGATAATAGAGAGAGATTATTTCCTTTTACGCCATTTGGATATCCCCTACCATCTATCCTTTCATGGTGCTGATGAATTATCTCTCTTACTTCCTTTAGAAATTCAATCGGTTCGAGTATATGTTCACCTATTAATGGATGCTCTTCAATAGCTGCTCTCTCTTCAGGAGTTAAAGTTCCTTTCTTCTGCAATATATGAAGATCTATGCCTATCTTACCTATATCATGAAGAATAGCAGCATGTTTAAGAATATTTTTATCTCTATCAGTCAATCCGAGCTTCTCTGCTATTAATAAAGCAATCTGCGTGACCTTTTCTGAATGCCCCTTTGTATACTTATCCTTTGCTTCGATTGCATTTACCAATGCCCTTATTGTTTCAAAATAGCTCTTCTGTAATTCCTTATAAAGCTTTGAATTCTCCAGAGCCACCCCGGTCTGTCCTGCCAATGTGACAAGTAACTCAAGCTCATCATGGGTAAATACTCCGCCATCAACTTTATTGTTTACATTAAGAACCCCTACAACTTTATCTCTGACAAATACCGGGACCGATATTAAAGATTTTGTCTCATATCTTGGATTATTCTTCATCTTAAATCTTTCATCCCTCTCAACATCATCAACAATTAATGGAACCTTATTCTTTGCAACCCATCCAGCTACCTGATCCCCGATCCTAACTCTTGTATTCTTCACAGTATCCTCATCTAATCCTATTGCGTATTTTATAGCTAACTCATTGCTCTCTTCATCTATAGTCATCAAAGACCCTATCTTAGCCTTCATAATATCAACTGATTTCTCAACTATCATCCTTAATATATCCTCTGAATCTTTAAGTGAGGTCATAGCTATACTTATCCTGTTTAACATTTTAAGTCTATCCACTATCCTTTCAAGCTGAATATTCTTATTCTCTATCTCCTTAACCATTTCAGCCATCTGTGCATTTGCTATTTCAACTTCTCTAACCCTCTTCTCAAGCTGAAGATTTAAAGCCTCAAGCTCAGCCTTATATCTAAGTTCTTCTTGAACCTTTAGAAGCTCCTTCTCTCTCTTAATCTCCTTTTCATAAAATTCTTTAATCCTTGATACCATACTATTGAAGGTCCTGCCAATATTTCCTATCTCATCATTACTCCTAACCTCTGCTTTAACATCAAGATTTCCCTTCATAGCCTCAAACATCTTTTCCATCAGGTCTTTTACCGGACATATAACCATAAGCCTTATAGCAAGAAAAGTAAGAAAGATCAATGATAAGAAGGTAATTAAAGCAGAGATTATCATTCTTTTAAAACTTGTATATAAAGAAGCTCTTATCTTAGATGTGGATGTATCTATAATAATATTTCCCAATATCCTCCTTTTAGGATGATGATCCAGACAGGCTGGCTTGCTAATTATAGGAATATCGGTTCTTAAAAATTCGCTCTCATCTGTAGTAATAATAGCTGCGTTCTTTTTAACCTTTGTCGCCTCCCTTCCATGACATATCACACATCCTTTATCTTCTTTATTCAACTTTCTACCCACTCTATCTAAGTTTGAAGAATGCTTTATCACTCCATTAAATTTAATTATCTCTAAATTTATTATATCTCTTTCTTTTGACACACTTTTTACTATATACCTTATCTCTTCATGATTATTAGTCAGCATAGCATGTTCTAACCCGCTTCTTATAGCCCCCGCAAGCCTTGTTACCGAATCCAGTTCATTTTTTATCAACTCTCTCTCCTGAAGCTTCAGTATCACATAAAAGGATATACCAACAATTAATGCTAAAGCAGTTCCCACTCTTATTAATATCTTGAACCATAACTGTTCATAAACCTTCATAAGCTTACCTTAATATAAAATTGTAAATTAATTTACAACAATACGCAATTATCATGCCAAAATTTGAGCCTTTATTTATAGGAATTTTCAACTCTATAATCCTGCTTAACACTGCGTAAAATCACCCACAT
Source organism: uncultured Thermodesulfobacteriota bacterium (assembly GCA_964501575.1). Taxonomy (GTDB): domain Bacteria; phylum Desulfobacterota; class CAZCTP01; order CAZCTP01; family CAZCTP01; genus CAZCTP01. Next base: position 13,724 of record CAZCTP010000013.1, on the reverse strand, counting down.
GGGTAAAAATCACCTATTTCTCATTATCTGAGTACACCACACATCCACCCTTTATAAGGGGGATATCCTGAAGCCATAGTCTTTCTGCTCTCTTAATATCTATATCCCTGAGATCAATATATTTAGCAATACCACCTTCTATTAAGGCATGACAACATTCAAGCAAAAGATTTGCAAGATGAGGACATCCCCTCCTTCCTATATTTTCATCAACCTTTAGGGTTAAACCTGGCTCAATTCTATAACCTATAGCTTCTTTGAGTCTTAGTAAAGCCTTCTTACAGTAATTATAGGGCACTCTTTTCATATCCCCTTCAATAGACTTAATTACTAAATTCTCAATCTCTACAACCATTTCCATATTATGGGCAGAATCATCAAATATAGCACGGACAATAAAACCCTTACCATCCTTATACTCAATATTAACAATTTTATTCCTTGCGAATACCAGCATCCTGATCCTTCATAAAAGGACTATCCTTTGAAAATACTATACAGCTATTTATGAGCCATGGATATCTATTTAAAAAAGATTTCCTCCCTTCCCTGCTTCCTCTCTTCCCACCTTTCAGAAAATAAGATACTGGAATAGCAGCATGACATCCTTCAAGAACCATATTTGCAAGCTTTGTACATCCACATTCTCCTCCAACTATATCATCCACAGTCTTTGTAATACCCTTTTTTATATTAATCCCTATTAATTTATTTACTCTATCCACAGCAGATTTGCACCTCTCATTTGGACTTCTTTCTATTATCCCCTCTATAGATAATATATTAAGCTCTTTTATATCTATTATCATATTAACCCTACCCATATAGAAGGTATCCATAACAATGACCAATATATTTATTTTATCATTGTCTATCCTCTCAATACCTACATGTTTGTTTTTGCTGAATATAAGCATCTCTCTATCTTCCTCCATATATTATCTATTATTACTCTTGTCTCTTCAATCTTTCCACTATTATCTATCACAACATCAGCATACTTCATCCTTTCATCATTACTCATCTGGGAGGATATCCTTGCTTTAATTTGAGTATGGGTAAACCTATCTCTTAATCTATTAAAAATCTTATCTCTATCTGCTATAACAACCCATACCTGGTCAACAAGAACAAACCAATTCGCTTCAATTAATAAAGCAGCCTCTATAACCAATACTCCTTTTTTATCCCTCCTTTTATAAATCTCCTCCTTAAGTCTCTTTGATATCCTTGGATGACTTATTTTATTGAGTTCACTTAGTGCATCTTTATTATTGAATACTATCTCTCCCAGCCTTTTTCTATCGATAGTTTCATCCTCTTTAAGAATATCCCTTCCAAACCTTTCAATTATCTCCTTCCAGGCTTCACTATATGGAAGGATTACTTCATGACCTATCTTATCAGCATATACTACCTCTGCTCCAAAATTTTCAAGAATTTTGGCTATTGTACTCTTACCCGATCCAATTCCTCCTGTTAATCCTATAGTTAACATAAATACCTAATCAGTTTCATATCTCTATTCTCAATATAGATCCAAATTATACAGATAATTTTGGCTATAGATGTAAAGGGTAATCATCAGCTATTGTAAATATTATATTTAGCCTTAATATATATTCTACTATTCTCCCATTTTTAATCTTTATCCTCTTTGAGCGGATCTCTATCTCATTTATTCCACTTAATGTTTTATTAGCCCTTCTTAACCCTTCTTCTAAAGCCTCACCCCATCCCAGAGGAGAAGTAGCCTCTATTTCTGTTACTTTACGGACTAACATTTTTATTTAACCCTACTAAAATATATAAGTCCATTATCTTTATATCTGTTAGCTTTTCCCTCCATCTCTAATATTTCAAGATGACCGATAACTTCAGAAATTCCAAGAAAGATAGTACCCATTGGAAGTTCTCCAAAAAGTCTCTTACATATATCATATGGTGTTTTTGAACCTTCATTAATAATTCTATATATCTTTAATTTTCTCTTTTCATGATGTATAAAGAGTGAATTAATATATTCTTTACAATCATCTATGGGGTCTCCATGCCCTGGGAGAACAATATCTATATCAAGTTCCTTAATCTTTTTCAAAGCTCGTAAAAAATTTATAAGGCTCTTCTCTCCTTTTTTAAAATCTAATAGAGGAACAGGGGTTATATGTTTTAATAGATGATCCCCGGAGAACAATATTTTTTTATCCTCATCATAGAGAGATATATTGCCAATAGTATGTCCTGGTGTGTGGAACACCTTAATAGAAGAACTTTTAAATTCAATAATCTCATTCTCTTCCATTATATGAGTAACTTCAACATCCCTTGAGTATTTACCAATGTTTATAAAATGTTTTTCCATCTCTATAAATACCTTCTCTGGGACCCCCCATTCTAAGAAAGACTTCAACATTACACCTCTTCCCCAATCACCATAATAAAAGTTCCCCTTAAAGAATAACAATTCCTCCCTAAATCCATATACCTCCAAGTCGTAATCTTCTTGGAGTTCCCCTGCGAGACCAGCATGATCTGGATGAGCATGGGTTAATATTACCCTTTTAATATCATTAATTAAATAACCCAAATTGTTAAGCTGCTCTTTTAAGCTATTTAATGCATCCTCAGTTGCTGGACCAATATCTATTAAGGTTAGAGGATCATCATCTATTAAATAACTATTTATCGATCCAATAGCAAAAGGGGTGGGTATAATAAGGCGATGGACTCCTTTTATCATTTAATAATATCCTTATATGCTGGTATTATGCCAAATCCATCTGCCAACTTAATACCCCTTATAATAGACTTAGATATAGCCTCCTTCCCTAATAAACCTATGATATTTATATCTGCCTTTATATTACCTACCGATAATACAAATATTATATCCCCATCAAATGTAGTATGAGGTGGGGATATAGAATCTGCGAAACCAAGCCCTGCTATCTGTGCAACCTTTATAGCATCATTCTTGGTAAGAGAAGCATTTGTTATAAGGATAGATATTGTTGTATTCCCGTGACTAAATCTTTTTCTTGTAACTCCCTTTCTCATTTCTCCTTCAGAACTCACAAGCTCAAAGCTATCTTTTGACTTTCTCAAACCAGCAATAATCTTTCCATTCTCTCTTATGTCCCCAAAGGCATTAACAACTGTGATAGAATAAACCTCTAATTTTTTTAAACTCGTTGAATATATCCCTATTCCACCCTTCATCCCTCTCTCAATACCATAAAGTTTACCTATTGTAGCCCCTGTCCCAGCCCCTATACTACCTTCTTCAATAAAATTTTCCTTTGCATTAGTACATGCCATGTACCCCATCTCTCTGTCAGGTCTTATCCGTGGATTTCCTATAGCTAAATCGAATATAATAGCAGCTGGAACAATAGGAATCTTTGTAATACCAACGTCATAACCTTTTCCCCTTTCTTCCAAATACTTCATAACCCCGGAAGCAGAATCAAGACCAAAGGAGCTTCCTCCGGATATAATAATTGCATTAATCTTATCTACCAAATGGAAAGGAGAGAGAGAATCTATACCTCTTGTTCCGGAAGCCTGACCTTCTATGCTTATTCCACCGATAGCGCCCTCTTCAAATAATACTACAGTACATCCTGTTAAAGCTTCATAATCAGTAGCATGTCCTATTCTTATCCCCTCTATCAACTCATTGTTTGTGAATTGATACATATTTATTAATGGCATCTAAATAGGCTTTTGTAGATGCCTCAATTACATCGGTACTTGATGCTGTACCTACAACTATACTTCCATTAAAATCCACAGACACAAACGCCTCACCTATAGCATCCTTCCCTATTGTTGCTGCCTTTATAGAATACTCCAGGAGTTTACCAGATATACTTGTAGCTTTTTCTATAGCCTTATATGCAGCATCTACAGGACCATTACCAATAGCTGTCTCTGGAGCTTTATCCTTAAGTTTTACCACTGCTATAGGATATTCTCCAGTCATAATATTAATAGATTCTAACTTATAGCTTTCCCTTACAACCCTCTTCTCATCATCAAGGAGGGCTAAAAGATCATTATCAAATATCTCCCTTTTCTTATCCGCAAGTTTTATAAATCTTTCATATATTTTATCAATCTCTTTATCTGCGAGTGTATATCCTAATTCCTCATATCTCTTTTTCAATCCATGCCTTCCAGAATGTTTACCAAAAGCCAATGTGCTTTTTGGTCTTCCAACAGATTCAGGTGTCATTATTTCATATGTCAACGCCTTCTGTATAACTCCATGCTGATGAATCCCTGCCTCATGGGAGAATGCATTATCCCCAACGATAGGTTTATTCCTTGGGACAAGAAGCCCTGTTTTATGACTCAATAATCTACTTGTTTTATATATCTCCTCTGTTTTCACATCTGTATAGAATGGAAATAGATCTTTCCTTGTCTTTATGGTCATAACAATCTCTTCCAGAGCTGCATTCCCAGCCCTTTCTCCTATACCGTTCACTGTACATTCAACCTGCCTTACTCCATTCTGTATAGCAGTAATAGAATTTGCAACTGCTAAACCCAGATCATTGTGACAATGGGTACTCAGAATCACTTTATCTATATTGGAAACCCTTTTATGTATATACTTCAAAAGAGCTTCAAATTCGGCAGGAACTGTATATCCAACAGTATCAGGAATATTAAAGACCTTTGCCCCTGCATCTATAATCGCTTCTATAACTTCGCATAAATAATCTCTATCTGTCCTTGTAGCATCCTCTGCGGAAAATTCTACATCCTCTGTTAATGAACTTGCGAATCTAACAGCTTCTACTGCCTCCTTTATAACTTCATCTCTTGTCTTCCTGAGTTTATACTTAAGATGTATATCTGATGTAGCAACGAATACATGTAGTCTCGGAAACTTTGCATACTTTAGAGCTTCCCAAGTCCTTTCAATGTCCTCAAGCTTTGTTCTTGTCAATCCAGCAACTGTGGAATTTTTAATTATTTTCCCGATCTCCATAACAGCTTTAAATTCACCTTCGGATGCTATCGGAAATCCAGCCTCTATTATATCAACTCCAAGCCTCTCTAACTGAAGAGCCATATCTACTTTATCGCTAATTCCCATACTCGCCCCTGGTGATTGCTCTCCATCTCTAAGGGTAGTATCAAATATATATATCTTCTCAGCCATATATTATCCCTTTATAATACCCTCCTGTTTTTTATTTAAGATAACATTAAAAATAGGGATTTGTCAATCCTTTCTTTACTAAAGCTTGGGCAGACTCTTATTTGAAAAACTTAGCCGTAGCCCTGTATTCTGGTGTTGTTATAATAACAAAATGTTAAAGATAATTACTAAATTAAATATTAAATTTTTATTTAAAGGCAATCATCTTTAGGAAGACATCCTATACTCATATTATAAAGAGTTCATAAATTCACTGAAAATTACTGAGTAATCCCCAGTAAAAATTGACAATAAGGTATAGATATGTTATTAAAATAGATTAATTTATTATGAATATCGATAAGATTAGAAATTTCTCCATAATTGCTCATATAGATCACGGCAAATCTACATTAGCAGATAGATTGCTTGAATTTACTGGAACTATATCGGCAAGAGAAATGCAAGATCAGTTTCTGGATAAGATGGATATAGAAAGGGAGAGGGGGATAACTATAAAGGCTCAAACTGTGAGATTGAAATATAGAGCAAAGGATGGAAATGAATATATAATAAATCTTATAGATACACCTGGCCATGTAGATTTTACATATGAGGTGTCAAGAAGCTTGGCTGCATGTGAAGGAGCAATCCTTGTTGTAGATGCTTCCCAGGGGGTTGAAGCTCAGACATTGGCTAATACCTATTTAGCAATAGAGAATAACTTGGAAATTATTCCAGTACTTAATAAGATAGATCTTCCAAACGCAGATCCTGAAAGGATAAGAAAGGAAATAGAAGATATAATAGGACTTGATGCAAGTGAAGCAATTCTTGCAAGTGCAAAAGAAGGAATAGGAACAGAAGACATTCTTGAAGCAATAATAAATAAGATACCGCCCCCTAAAGGAGATATTGACAAACCTCTTAAGAGTTTAATATTTGATAGCTGGTATGATTCTTATCAGGGTGCTATTATACTTACGAGAGTATTTGACGGAAAAATATATAAAGGAATGAGGATAAAACTATTTTCAACAGGTAGAATATATGAAGTTGATAAGGTTGGATGTTTTGGACCATATATGTATGAGAAGGAATCACTTGAAGCAGGTGAAGTAGGTTTTATAATAGCTGGTATAAAGGAAATTAAACATACAAAGGTTGGAGATACTATAACAGATGATGATAACCCTGTAAATGAACCATTACCCGGATTTAAGACTATAAAACCGATGGTATTTAGTGGCTTATATCCTTCAGAATCAGGTGATTATGAATTATTGAGGAATGCATTGGAGAAATTACAGTTAAATGATTCATCTTTTACATATGAACCAGAAACATCTATCGCTTTAGGCTTTGGATTTAGGTGTGGTTTCCTTGGACTTCTTCATATGGAAATAGTTAAAGAGAGATTGGAAAGGGAGTATAGCCTTAATCTTATAAATACTGTTCCTACAGTAGTATATAAGGTTGAGAAAACAAATGGAGAGGTAATCTTTATAGATAATCCCGTAAAACTTCCAAAGCCTAATGAGATAAAGGCTATAATGGAACCATATGTAAAAGTAACCATTCATCTTCCAGAAGAATATATAGGAGCAATCTTAAGTTTATGTGAGGAAAGAAGAGGTATTCAGAAAGAGATAAGATATATAACCGAGAATAGGGCTATAATTATTTATGAATTACCATTAAATGAGATTATTACGGACTTTTATGATAAATTAAAATCCTCTACAAGAGGCTACGCATCAATGGATTATGAACATCTCGACTTCAGAAGGGCTGACCTTGTCAGGCTTGATATACTAATAAATGGAGATATGATTGATTCTCTATCAATTATTACTCCAAGAGAAAAGGCCTATTATAGAGGAAGGGAAATTGTTAGTAATATGAGAAAGTTAATCCCAAGGCAGTTATTTGAGGTAGTTATTCAAGCTTCTATTGGAAGTAAGGTAATATCAAGAGAAAGTATATCTCCACTGAGAAAGAATGTCACTGCAAAGTGTTATGGAGGAGATATTACGCGAAAGAGAAAGCTTCTTGAAAAGCAAAAATTGGGTAAAAAAAGGATGAAACAGCTTGGAAAGGTTGAAATACCCCAAGAGGTATTTTTAAGTTTACTTAAGAGGTGAGTATGAAAAAGAAAAAAAAGGGAATAATAAGGGAATATTTAGAAGCTATTGTTACAGCTTTAATATTGGCATTAATTATAAGAACATTTGTTATTCAAGCATTCAAGATTCCGTCAGGATCTATGAAACCTACCTTGCTTGTTGGTGATCATATTCTTGTAAATAAGTTTATATATGGTATAAGAATACCATTTACTGATAAAATAATTTTCCCAGTAAGGGAACCGAAAAGGGGGGATGTAGTGGTATTTGAGTATCCTAATGATCATAGTATAGATTTCATAAAGAGATTAATAGGAAAACCAGGAGATAAGATTCAGATAATAAATAAACAGATATATATAAATGGGGAAAAATTTAATGATAAATATGGCTTTTTTATTGATAAAAATGTATACCCTTATTCTTTATTTGATCCAAGGGATAACTTTGGACCGATTATAGTCCCCCAAAATTCCTATTTTATGCTTGGAGATAATAGAGATTTAAGTAGAGATAGTAGATACTGGGGGTTTGTAAAAAGGGATGAGATAATAGGTAAAGCATTTATTATATATTGGTCATGGGATAAGAAAGCTAATAGCCTTCTAAAAAAGATCCGGTTTAATAGGATTGGGAAACTTATAAGATGATAGATATAGAAATAAAGAATCTTTCAAAGAGGTTCAGAAAATATAAAAAAAGGGGAATATTTACATTAAAGGATCTATTTGTAAAAGGACTAACTGGCAGAGGGTATATTGAGAAGGAGACATTCTGGGCATTAAAGGATATAAATATAAGTGTTGAAAAGGGAACTACATTAGGTATTGTTGGTAGTAATGGCTCAGGGAAAAGCACTCTATTAAAACTTATATTAGGTATATTAAAGCCGACTGATGGTAGTATATATACAAACGGGAAAGTATATGGATTGATAGAGCTTGGAGCAGGTTTTCATCCAGAATTGACAGGGAGAGAAAATATATATATAAATGGGATAATATTAGGGTTTAGTAAAAAAGATATAGATAAAAAATTAGATAGTATATTAGAATTCTCTGGGTTAGATGACTTTATAGACATTCCTATTAAGAAATATTCATCAGGTATGTATTTGAGACTCGGCTTTTCCATTGCAGCAAATATTGAAAGCGATATTTTACTAATAGATGAGATATTGGCAGTAGGAGATGAAGAGTTTCAGCATAAATGTCTTGATAAGATAAATGAATTTAAAAGGATGGGGAAAACCATAGTTTTTGTTTCCCATGATTTGGGCTCCATTACAAAATTGTCTGATCAGGTTGTATGGCTGGAGAAAGGGATTATAAAGGATATTGGAGACCCTAAAAAAACCACAGATTCATATCTAAATCATGTAACAGAGATAGAGAACAAAAGCTTTTTTTCAAAGATTGAATATGAATTTATGGATGGAAAGCCTGTTAGATGGGGAAGTAAGGAGATATTTATAACAGATGTAAAATTCTTAGATCATAAAGGTAATGAGAGATATATATATAGTATAGATGATGAAATGATTATAGAGTTAGGTTTTTATGCTGAGAATAAGATTGAAGAACCCGTCTTTGGTATAGCTATATATAGAAATGATGGAATATTATGCTTTGGAGCAAATACCTTGTTGGATGAATGTGAAATAAAATATATCCATGGTGATGGAAAGATTTCTCTGGTATTAAAGGGAATTTCTCTCCTACCAGGTGATTATTTATTAGATATAGCTATTCATAGCAAAGATGGACATCCTTATGATTACATTAGCCATAATAGCAAGAAATATGGATTTGGGATAAGATCCTCAGTAAAATCTGAGGGAATCTTAGATATAAAAAGAGAGTGGACAATTTCACCTTCTTAATCTGTATCCTGCCCTTTCTCTATCCCATGAATTTCCTATCCCTTCTTTTCTTAATTCAAACTTCTGAACCCTTTCTGTTGGTGTTTTAGGTAAGGAATCTCTAAACTCTATATATCTTGGAATCATAAAATATGCCATCCTATCCTCACAATAATCTATTATCTCTTCAGGTGTTAAACTTTTACCAACTTTTAAGACTATATATACCTTTACATCTTCCTCCCCTAATTCAGATGGAACTCCAATAGCTGCTGACTCCAATATAGCCGGATGGGAATTAAGTATTTTTTCAATCTCATAGGACGATATATTTTCACCTCTCCTCCTTATACAATCCTTTATCCTATCTAAGAAATATAGATACCCATCCTCATCTATCATTCCTCTATCTCCACTATGAAACCATCCATTCCTCATTGCTTCTTCTGTCTTATCAGGCATTTTATAATAACCTTCCATTATTGTGTGCGGGAGCATCTCCTTGATGACTATTTCACCATACTCATATGGTTTGATATCCTCATCTCTTTCGTTCACTACCTTTACATCTGTATGGGGTAATGGTTTACCTATTGAACCTACCTTTATGTTGTCTAAAGGATTGCATAGAGCAACAGTTGCTGTCTCTGTTAATCCATAACCTTCTAATATCGTGAGATTAAACCTCCTTTCAAAATCTACCCATATCTCCTTTGGTGCGGCCCCTCCAAAGGTAAGTCGCGCTGGATTATTCCCATCATCATCTCTTTTGGGCTGTTTATACAAAATTGTAAGCATTGCACCAATATAGTTAAATATGGTTGCATTATACTTCCTTACCTCATTCCAGAATTCTGAAGCGCTGAATCTTTCAGAAAGTGCCATACTTATCCCCTTTATAATAGTTCCCATTGTAGTTAATTGTTGAGCATTGCAATGAAATAAAGGGAGGGATGTATATAATATATCTTCCTCATTAGCCCTTATCATAAAATCAACAAATTCCCTACCAGTATTTATATAAGAATTTTGGCTAAGCATAACACCTTTAGGGAGTCCTGTTGTCCCCGAAGTATATATAATAGACATAACATCCTCTGGTTTAATCTCAAAATATGGTGGTGGATCCGAATGAAAATCCTTTAAAAGCTTAGAAAATGAGATAAAATTACCCTTTTCTTCATATAGGATTAATTTATTCCTTATATTCTTGAACCTGTTCTCAATCGGTGCAACACTGTTAAAGAGCTCAGGATGTACAATTAAAGTCTCTGCATCTGAATGATTTATTATATATTCAAGCCCTTCTCCTTTTAAATGGATATTTATAGGGACCATGATCCCACCTACCTTTGCTAATGCAAACCAAATAAATATAAACTCCTTACAATTAGGCAATAGAAGACATACTTTATCTTCTTTCTTTACTCCAAGCGATAAAAGCATATTTGCTGATCTATTTACTTCTCTATCAAATTCGATATATGATATCTTCTCATCTTTGTAAAATAGGAATATCCTATCAGGTATATCTTGAGCTCTATTTTCTATTAACTCTCTTATATTCATTTTAGAATCTCCCTAATATTTTATATTTATTATCTCTCTGACATGGTATAAATCCTGCGTCCTTTATTAAATATATGATCTCTTCTATATCCATCCTGAAGGTTGCTCCAGCAGCAGATACAACATTCTCCTCAAGCATTGTGCTCCCAAAGTCATTTGCACCAAATCTAAGGGCAATTTGAGCTATCTTTGGCCCCTGTGTAACCCATGATACCTGAATATTTGGTATATTATTCAGCATAATCCTTGATATAGCAAGAACCTTAAGATATTCAACTCCTGTTACCTTTTTGCCCCCAAGCTCTGTATTCAATGGTTGATATGTCCATGGTATAAATGCGACAAATCCACCTGTTTTATCCTGAATCTCCCTAATTTTTAAAAGATGCTCCACTATATCTTCCTTCTTCTCAATGCTACCAAACATCATTGTTGCAGAGGTGGGGATATCTAATTTATGAGCTTCAATCATAATATCCCTCCATCTCGCAAAATCTATCTTATTAGGGCTTATTCTTTTCCTAACATCATCCACCAATATTTCAGCACCACCACCAGGTATGGAATCAAGTCCACTATTTTTTAATCTCTTTAATGTTTCACTTATAGAGATAGATGAATTCTTCGCAATATGGAAAATTTCTGGTGGAGAGAGTGCATGGATGACTATATCATACCTTTCCTTTATGGATGTAAATAGATCTGTAAAATAATCTATATTAAGATCTGGATTAAGCCCACCCTGAAGTAGAATCTGAGTCCCACCAATAGATATTATTTCTTCAATTTTTTTAAATATTTCATCCTTTGATAATACATATGAATCTTTATTCCCGCTTGACCTATAAAACGCGCAGAACTTACATTTAGATATGCATATATTTGTATAATTTATATTTCTATCTATCACAAATGTCACTATATTATCAGAATGCAATCTTTTCCTTATTGAATCAGCATATTTGCCAAGTATTAAAAGATCTTCTTCAAATAGCCTGATTCCTTCTTCTCTATTTATTCTCAATCCATCAATATCCATCTATATATAAAACCTTATAACTTTTAGATCCAGATTGTCAAGATTCTTTCAAGAGATATTAGCGTCACTTATTTCCTACATTGTTTTAACCTCCTTTCTGTTCTCTTCTATAAGACTAGGCTTACCATTTTTAAAAATTTTTTAATACTACTTTGTGCAGCAAAAATATTACACTTATTACTTGAAAAGATTGCTGAAAAATCCTATTTTGTCACCCTGAATCCTGTGCTGATGAATATCAGTATTATTTCAGGGTCTCATAACCCATTGAAATACTTAGATGCTAAAACAAGGTTCAGCATGACATTTTGGCATATTTAAGAAATTTTCAGCAATCTATTTCAAAAAACCACTGACTTTTTCCCCTTCCTTATGCTAATCTATCTTCATGAAGGAAATTCTTCATGTCCGTCTTATTAGAGAAGATGAGTTAAAACTCTGGGAATATTACATGAGAGAAATTCCATCCCCTTAGCCTTCCTCAGAAGAAAGGGCTTTAAGGAGAGCTTTTAAGGTATGTAGCGGTCATGGATGGCCTTTGGGTTGCCCTTCTTGCATGGTCTTCATCTGCTCTTAAATGTGCGGTAAGAGATAACTTCATTGGCTGGTCAGAGGAAAAGAGGATAAAAAGGCTCAAATACATAACCAACAATGTTAGATTCCTTATTCTTCCATGGGTTCGAGTTAAAAATCTTGCCTCAAGAATCCTGTCTTTAAATCTAAAAAGGCTGATCAAGGATTATGAAACAGTATACGCACATCCTGTATATATAGCAGAGACCTTTGTTGATATGAGTCATTATAAAGGTACATGTTATAGGGCAGCAAACTTTATCTACCTTGGCAAGACAAAAGACTTCTCTAAGAATGGGAGGTATTATTATTTGAACAGGAGGCTAAAGGGTGTCTTTGTATATCCTCTCATCAAGGATGCTCCAAAGATATTGAATGCAGAACTTTTACCAGAAGGAGGTAAAGAGATGAAGCTTTATGAGATTTTATCCATAAACGAGCTTCCCATTGAGGAATTGGTGGATGTGATAAAGAGGATGACAGACCCAGGGGAGAGGAAGGGGATAAGATATCCTCTCTTTAGTCTTTTGGGCCTTGCTATATGTTCGGTGTTTTGTGAAGCAAGGATTTTTATAGGAATAGGGGAATGGGTTAAGAACTTAAGCAAAGAGATCTTGATGAGGTTTGGTATAAAAAGAGGAACTTATCCTGATGAATCTACCATAAGGAGGGCTATACAAAGAATCAATGCTGAGGAGTTTGACAGGCTCATTTCCGAATGGCTTTTAAAACAGGGCATAGGGTTTAAAGATAAGGCAATAGCAATAGATGGGAAGAGACAGGAAGGAAGTAGAGATGAAGCATTAAGACCTGTGCATATTCTATCAGCCATAATTCATAAAGAAGGGGTAGTAATTGGATCTAGGAATGTAGATGAGAAGACAACAGTTCAATTGATAAAGGGCATGGAAGGATAGAGGAAAGAAGGCGACTCCTGAAAGATTACTTGAGCTTAATAGAGGTCACTGGGAGATAGAGAATAGACTGTTCTGGGTAAGAGATGTAACCTTTGATAAAGATAGAAGCAGGATAAGGAAGAAAAGGGGGCCAGAAATCATGAGCTCCATAAGGAATCTGGTTATAAGTCTTATAAGATTACATAGGAGGTTCAGATACATCACTTCAGCGCTGAGATACTTTAGCATGCATATAGATGAAGCTATGGAGCTTTTGGGGATTTAAATAAAGGAACTTTCTTTGCCTTTTTCCCTTCTTAAGAGGGAGAATTATGCCAAAAGAAGCCCAAATCATCCTGACCACCATACTTATGCTCTTCTCAATTCCTCCTAAAACCTTTCATAAAAGACCTTAATCAACAAGAATTTGCCGTAGCCCTGAATCCAGTAAACCCAAATTCCGAAATAGGAAGGTCAAACAAGCCAAAAAGTTAGGGCCCTCCTT
>CAZCTP010000012.1:0-42899 GCA_964501575.1 uncultured Thermodesulfobacteriota bacterium | reverse complement strand
AATGGGGTCAATTTTATTTGCAGAAAAGGGGTCAAAATCCTTGACAATCTATAATAAATGCGACAGTACATCAAACTTGAGATTTTCTGGGATGACTTTGTAAATAAATCCTCTTGGAAACCCTAATTTTTTCTCCCCGTATTTCTTTCTAAGCATATCTAAAGCATCATTTTGAGAATATTTTTTAAGTAGTTCCTGATATGTTTCATAGATCTTTGGCTCTTTTTTCTGCCATCTTCTTTTAAAATCTTTAATTCTTTCTTCTATCTTCTTAGCTTCTTCTGTTCCTTCAAGAACAGCAAGGAATCTTCCATTGTCTGCAGTTGCAAGTCCTTGACCACCTTCGGTTATAAGTCCCAGTAGTGTGATATCACCAGGCTTTAATGTTGCAAGATATTCTTCTATTTCTCTTTTATTCTTCTGTATATCCTTGCTAGATTTTATCTTATCCCACCATTTTTCATAGAGTTCAAACATTTTTGGCATAAATTTCTCGTAAAGTTTTAAGTTTTTTTGTGTCGGGGTAAAAAAGACTCTTTTAACTGCTTTTTTGTAAAGTTCCAGTGGGACTCGGAACTGACCTACATCAGTATATCGGTTATATAAAACCTCTATTTCCTTATCAACCAATCTTACAGGAATTTGTGTGTCATAAGCCTCTATCTCCTTTAATTCTTCAAACACTATAAGTTTATCTTCCCAGTTTTCTTTTTCGTTTCCACTAATTTCTCTGGCATCTATGAATGTAAAATTATAGTTTGAAAGAGATTCCTTCTGCACAATGTAAATAGCAGTATTAACTGTTGCCTCAAAAGCTTTGGGAGTAAGAATAATTTTCTGAATGTGATAGTTCTGCAAAAGTTCTCGCATTCGTTCCTTCCAAGATAGAGTAAGATATGTATCTGAAGTAATGAAAGAAATTACTCCTTTTCTACGAGCAAGTTCAAGGGCACGGAAGGTAAAATGAACATAGAGGTCATCCACATAGCCGTAATGAAGTTTAAGGTCTTCTCTATAAGGAAGGTCCGAGAGTTTCTGGGTTCTTACATATGGCGGATTTGCGATTATAATATCGAAGCCGTTTTTTTCGGTAAAAACCTCGGCAAAATGAACTTGGGGAAGGAAGAAAGGTTTTGTTCCGGTCTTTTTAATTTCGGAAAGAAACTCACTTGCCTGAGAGGCCTCTTTTATCAATTTCTCCATTTTTCTTTTCTCAGAGGCTGGCATCTCCATTCTTGCTTGACTATATTTAGCACCAAGTTTTACAGCTTGCTTTGTTTTTAACTCTGCTTCAGAGGAAAGTCCTTTTTCTATCAATCTCCATTCTATATCTTCAACTCTCTGGCGGATTGAATTTTTCTTTTCCACATCCATTTCATTCAGAAGTTTATCTTTCAGGCTTCTAAATTCTTTAATAAGTTTTTGGCTCTCATCTTCAATAAAAGATTGCTGTAACTGTTCCTTATCAAGCAGTTTTTTCCCTTTAAAGCTTTCTATAAGACTATTTCCTACACATAATTTATAATCGAGGTTAGGAAGCGGTTCTACCTTTTCGAGCTCCTCATCCACTACAAGAGATAACCAAAGTCTGAGCTTTGCTATTTCAATGGCTTCTGATTCGATATCAATGCCATAGAGATTGGCTTTGGTGATTTCTCGTTTAAGTTGTGCAGGCGTGGTTTTTATCGATAGTTTCTGAGCGAGAGGATTTTTGAGCCTGATGATCTCCTGCATCATTCCCACCAAAAAAGCTCCTGAGCCAACTGCTGGATCAAGAACACGGATTTTATTCAGCGCTTCATAGAGAAGCTTTGCTTCTTCGGTTGAAAGTTCTTTTGTATCTTCTTTTTCTACAAACTTTAATATCTTAAATCTTGGTATATTGGAAATGTTGCATAAATATTCCTTAAGACTTTCTCTACACATATAATGCACAATAGGGCGAGGTGTATAAAATGTTCCTTTCTTGCCACGTTCATGCTCAGGTAACATACTTTCAAATATTTTTCCAAGCATTTCAGGATTAACCGCCACTTCCACATCAAGGGGCATTTCTTCTGAAATAGTAAAATTGTATGAATTTAGAAAACTAAGAATTTTATCAAATACTGAATTTGGAAGGTAAAGGATGAAATTATAATCTTTCTCAAAAAGACCTCCATTTAAGAATGGAATCTTCCCAAATGGGGAATGGTCACGAGGTCTTTTTTGATTAAGAATTTCAAAAAAGAGAGGTTCAAGAACATTATTATAGAAATTCCTCTTTTCTGTTTTTGTTTTATTAAACCAGTTCTGAATAAATCTTTTATCACCAGCTAACCAGCCTTTTTTTTGAAGGAAATATAGAAATATTAATCTTCCAAGAATCCGCTGGGCAAATGCATAAATTCTTTCTTGATCATAGAATTGAGAAACTCTTTTATTATTCTTTTTTAGTTCATCTATAAGGAAATCAAAATGAGCTTTATATTCTTTGAAAAATTTATCTTCTACCTTCTTTACACCAAAAGCATTTTTTATTGAATAGTAGATCTGTGAAGGTTCTATAATCTCGTCCTTGAGGGCAATTTCAGAAATTATCCATCTATCCGTATAGTAAGTATTCTCCCTATCAAGATTTAGTTTCACCAGTTTACGTTTCCACACTCCAGCATCTTCACGGATCTTCTCTACAAGAACGAAGGTATAATTCCGATAATCAGGAGTAATAACAAAAAATGGATATTGAGTTTCTCGCTCAAAATAAAGAGGAAGATTCCGAATGATGGTAGGAGAATAGGACTTGCCTGTCTGCGTGCGGTCACGCACAGGTAGAAGTTCTACTAAGAAAATCTGAAATCTTTTCTGGTAATTAGCGATAGTATAAATTTTCTTTATAAATTCTTTATCTTTTTCCCTCAGTCCCCAGGCTTCTATTCCGTGAAAAGAAGGGTCTAATGTCTTATACCCCAACCCTTGGAAAAGCTTATAAACCTTCTCCGGGCTATCCATCTGGGGTATATGTTCTTCTATAAATTGCTTTATATTATGTTCCTTATTCATTATTTGCTATGGTGGTGTCACAGTCTTCAACAGTAAGCTTCTTTTCCCCTATGAGCTTAAACATTTTTTACCTCATGAAATAAAATCCACACAAATGAGTTTTAATTTTCTTTCATCAAACTTCACTACTTCTTGTTCTTCGTTCACGGGTTTTTCCTTCAAAAATTTATCAAGTTCTGCAACCATAACATGCCAGTTTTTAGAACTTTTATAATTTTTCCAGATTCTTCTTAAGGTACGCATTCTTAGTTTGGTAAGTGCAATATTATGTAAATTGGCAATCATGCCAGTGACCCTTTCTCGCAAGTGGTCGTTTTCCTCAAGGTAATTCTCTCTAATAAAATCAAGTTCATCTCTCATGTCTATTAACGTTTTTTCCATTTGACCATGAACAGTACGGATTTGAGTAGCTATTAGACCCTCAGAGAAAAAATTCTTTATTTCTTCTCTTACCTTGCGATGAATTTCAAATACGTCTAAATCTTCAGGAATAACTCTTGGCTCTTTTTCTTTACAGGATATAAAATTTAGTATCTCGGTTTTATTAGTAATAAACCTATTATCCAATAAATCATACAAAAACCAAAGATGATAACCTGCCTGTCCGCGGGACGCAGGCAGGTCTTCATTATATTTATAATAGAAGAAAATCCCTTTAAAGCCCTTTCGTAATCCGCTCTGTATCCCATGGGGGAGCAACTCACAAAATTCTCTTAATTTCTCTAAACCAAAATCTTTGAGAGGTTGCCAGAAAAGCTCACCACCTCCAAACTGTTCCTCTTCAAGTTCTTTAAGTATCTGCTCTTTTTTATCTTTTGTTCCTCTCAAATCACGGATGATGCCAAATACTTTAGGATTGATTGCTTCTCCTAATACTGAAGCATCAAGACCTATAGTATCATTTATCATTTCTATTTTCCCCTGTAATATCTTCACCAGTTCCAGAAGGCTTTCCAGCTCCTTCTCCGGGTAGAAATTGTAAATAAAGATTACATTATATGGAGAACCTATTCGGTCAATCCTTCCTGCTCGTTGTATCATTCTGACAGGATTCCAGTGAAGGTCATAGTTTATGATTATTCTTGCTTTTTGAAGATTTTGTCCTTCAGAGAGGATATCTGTTGACAGTAGAACATCAGTATCTGAATTAAGAAAATTATCAACAACTTCCTTTCTTCTCGGAGTTGAAAAACTTCCTGTTATCTTAGATATCTTTCTCCCAAATTTAAAAGAAAAATATTTATCCTCATTAAGTGCTTCATAGAGATAGTCAATGGTATCTGCGTAAAATGAGAAAAGAAGAATCTTTCCTTTGTCTTTCAATTCTATTAATTTTTTCTTCAGTTCTTTAAGTTTAGCATCCTGAGACTTATCTATAGGAACCACAATTTGTCTCATCTCTTCAAATATTGCTATATCCTTATCTATATCTTCATACAATTTTTCTGTATCAAAATCACCAAGATTCACTGACTCAATATTTTTCTTTAGCTCCTCTATAAGACAATTTGCATTTCCTGGCTGCACCGCAAAGCCTTGCGTCGCGGCAGGCAGGTCTGCTTCTTCTTCCAGATAGGTAAGGTATTTATTGTAGAACTTTTTTCTTAAGATATTGCCTTCTTTAAACATTTCTTTAAAAGTGGTTAGGAAATCTATCTGTGTCTGTATACTTTTTCTAAACGCTTCAACACTTGACTCTAATCGTTTCAATAGAAGAGTCTGTAAAATACCACCCAGTGCTTTCATCCTTCCTAATTCCATCTCATCTTTTTTGCCAGATATTCTGTATTCTTCCAGCCTGTAATAGGCAAGATTTAATTCTTTCTCTATCTTTTCAGATATTTTATAGTAAAGGCCCTGGTAGGTTTCATCAAGACTATAGTCTATCTCGAAAAGCTCTCTTTCAGGAAATTTTATTTCAGTCCAGACACCATTTTCGTCCTTATATTTTGCATCTGGATAGTTATCCTTTATATATTGCCTGGTTCTGCGGATAGAGATAATTTGTAGGATATCTGCTAATTGAAAAATATCTCCCCTACCTGCCTGTCGTATCCGCGACGCAGACAGGTCAGCTTTTTTAAATTGTTTCTCCAGATCAAAAATACCTTCTTTGAAGAAGATTCTCTTGTTATTCTGAGCCAGTAACAT
The DNA here is from genome assembly GCA_964501575.1 of uncultured Thermodesulfobacteriota bacterium. GTDB lineage: Bacteria > Desulfobacterota > CAZCTP01 > CAZCTP01 > CAZCTP01 > CAZCTP01. The sequence continues at coordinate 37,706 of CAZCTP010000012.1, read as the reverse complement.
TAATTGAAAGTAGAGATCCCAGTGAGTATTATTCATTGGAGTAGCAGTTAAAAGTAAGATTTTAGGTTTAAGTTTTTTGCTCGCTTTCTCTATAAGAGTGAATAAACTCTCATATCGATTAGAGAAAGGATTCCTGAAATTGTGGGACTCATCAACAACAATAAGGGCTATATCTTCAAGTTTAAAGTTTAGCTTATTTTCCAGCTTATTGAAATCAAAGTTTTCTTTTCCCAGTTCTTCTTGATGAATGATATTTTCAGAGACACCAATATCTTTTAAAGCAGGTCTCCATAATGGTTCATCAACAGAAGCAGGACAAACCACAACAAACCTTCTTCGCCTATAGAAACCGAAGTCTTCTATGATTTTCTTAGCGATCCAGGTCTTTCCAAGTCCAACAGAATCAGCAATCAAAACACCGCTATAGGTTTTGAGTCGTGAATATATTCGTTTAACAGCATCCTCCTGAAAATTAGCCAGATCAACTTCACTGGGAGGTAAAACTGATGGCGTATCATATTCAAATAATATATCCTCCTTCTGAAGTTCATATAAGGATTTTATAAAGATATGGTATGGTGGATATTCTTTTGTCCCGAATTTTGATTCGTCAAGAATTTTTATGAGTTCTTCTTTGAAATCCCTGGCATCCTCCCAAAGTCTTGCGAACCACTCCTCTCTTATGTATCTTGAATGAGCTTCATCTAAAACAGCATTGAGTTCGGTATTGGAAGTAAAACCCGAATATGTAAAATTGCTTGAGCCAATGATAGCCAACTTGTCAAAAATGTAAGCTTTTCCGTGGAGAAATCCTTTGTCATAAAGCCGAACCTCCCAGTTAGGGTTCTTTAAAAGCTCAATTAGAGAAACAACTGCTTCTTTTTTATCTCTCTCAAATGTTTCTTCTTCTAAGTCTTCACGAAATTTCTTCTTGTATAGCTCTTCTGGTTGAAAAATATCAGGTTCTTTTTCATCTGCCTGAGGAGAAGTTCCAATAAGCAGTCTGAATTTTTCAGCACCGGATAAAGAATCTTTTATGAGCTGGAAGCCCGCAATATTGAAGTAAGCACTTGCCACATCAAGTGATTTCTGCTCTTTAATTATATTATTCAACTCTTCAAAAAGCCTAAGTTTATTATTATCAATAATCAAGCTTTCAGGACTGTACATAAAAATTCTCCTCTATTCTAAAATTAATACAACACGGGGTTACTCTTTTTCAACAATATTTCTCATCCTTTCTTCAGTAACAATCCTTTACTCTCAATGTAAAATCAACTTAGAAGATTCTTAAAGTACATTCTATTTATTAATATATTCTATTTGATTTCTTTTGCAAATGATTATTCAAAAGATTGTTTAAATATTGTTTAATGTCAGAATATATTCTGCTATACTTTATTTATGTCTGATGAAAAGATTAAGGTAATTAGCTACTCTGGTTATCGAGATGAAGAAAGGCCTAAGATATTTATCCTGTATGGTGAAAAAATTAAGGTTCTTGAAATCCTGAGTACATGGATTGAGGAGAAATTAGAGGATAGAGCAAGGAGGAGATTTTTCAAGGTTAAGGGAAGTGATGGTCATATCCATAAGATATATTATAATGAAAAAACAAAGGAATGGCGTTATGCAATGAAGTCCACTTCATCAATGTAGGACGGAACAATTCAATTTAACTTAAAAATCAAATATTCTCTTCTTTTTCCCTTTGAGCCATTAGTTTAACCTTTTTACAAGGGAGTATCTCTCTCCATCTCTTTCCTTGACAATCCTGTACCCTGCCTTCTTTATCTCTTTCAGACTCCTGAAGCCAGGGTTATTTACGATTTTGTCTTTTATTTCGGAGAATTTTACTTTCAATTTAAATGAGAGCTCTGAAAATCTCTTAAATATACCAAAATACTATGCTGAATCCTATTTCAACATCTAAGTATTTCAATGGGTTATGAGACCCTGAAATAATGCTGATATTCATCAGCACAGGATTCAGGGTGACAAAATCAGACTTTTTCAGAGCTCTCTAAATTTATCCTTGACATTTATAAAAATATTATACATTATTATATTTAGAATGGTAAATTGGAATTAAAATATTTAAAGATTATTTTAAGTATTATCATATATATTTTATATAACGCCAACACAGAAAAGGTACCATCCTGCTGACAAGAGGCCAGGGGCCTCTTCCTTCAGAGGATAGGTGGGATGGTCATTTTTAATATTCGTAATAAATTGTTCCCCCATTTTTAAAAATATCGAATTCACTTTTAATCTTTTCCACTATCATATTATAAGGCCTTGTTTCTCCATCTTCCCATTTTCTATATATAGCCCAGCAACAATAATCAGAAATTTGAGAATTTTTATCTGATTTGGAAGCGTGAAAATATATATAAAATGGCTTGTGAAAACTCTGTTTTAGGTAAGTTTTTATGGTCTTAGAGATTAATTTCTCTTTATTCTGTGTAAAAATAGAACTTAAAATCACAATTACTTGCTTAATATCCTTTTTTAAATTATATCTCTTAAATATATACCGAAGCAAAGTACATAAAACTATCTCATAAAGTTTATCACCCTTATGCTTTATCTTACTGCCTTTCTTATCTTTATATAAAGAAGGATTTACCTTATTTTTCTGAACCACTACCGAATCTATTACTATATTATCTAAACTTCCTATAAACTCAAATACTTTATTTCGTACTCTTTGTTTATCCTCTGAGGCATGGAGATATTCTATATCTAAACCTTGTTCCATAAATTCATATTTTATCTCTTCTAATCTTTCTCTCCCTAAAGGATTTAGGGTAGTGATCGCGGAAAGAACAAAATATTTCGTCCCATTTAGAGAAAAATCAAAATTTCCTGATTCATCCACAAATATAAAAAGCGTATTCACAGTCCTTATCCATCCTCTACTAAACCTGTTACATCATCAACGATGATCTTTTCTCCATTATACTCAAAAAACTTATATCCGTTTCCCTTTTCAAGAATGGTAAAGAATATATCTGGTGCCCTTAAATACTTTCCACCCCATTTATTACCAGTATATTTGCCTATGTTAAACTTGTAAACCTCCTTTTGTTCCTCTGTTATATCCTCTGGATATTCCCAACCTTCTTCAAGTAAATCCTTTTGTTTTTTGGGATAAACTCTAAAATTACCATAGGAATCTGTTATGTAAGTTTTATTTAAATCTTGAAAAATATTTATCTATTTCAGGTCTTAACTCTACACCCACTCTCTCAAAACAATTCAATAGCTCTAAGTATGCACCCTCTCCTCCAAGAAAATCCCAAAATTCCTCTGCAACTTTTAACTCATTATCTAAATCCAGCATTCCCTTTAGTGTCCATCTTTCATACGGTTTTGGTTCATAAGGATTATATGGAATGGCAATATAAGAATTTATATTTATATCTGGATGCTTGGATAAAAAGATAGCTATCCATTCTAATAATGTTCTTTTAAAATCTTTAAAATTACTAATATTAGGCTTAGCTGTCTTCAAATCAAATAAATGAACAGTACCTTCTTTGTCTTGGACGAAAATATCTACCTTAACCGTTTTCAACTTGTTTATCTTACCTTTTTAGTACAAACCTTTCTTATCCTTTCAATCTCATCTAATTTGTTTGGAGTATTACCGATGGTAAGCTCGTTAATAATTCTCTGAATTTCGCCTTGTGCTTCTTCACTAATTGTATTACCTACCACATATTGTTTTCTTGCAATACTAAAGTTTAAACTTGCAAGGGTTTCAGCTACAGGTTCAAAAATGGAGGTACCAAAAGTAGTATTTAAGGAATGGATAAAAGAAAATAATGCCATCCTGTCACGACCAAGCAGCCGATAGTGGAAAGGCATATTCTTTGTTTCCGGTTTATAGGATTGAAACTTCTTCCTCAAACTTTCTCTGATGACTTTCTCAACTACCTCTATCTGCTCTTTTGTAATCGCCAGGTTATTTATCCTTTAGATGGAAAATTGCCTCTGCATAGGCAGATCTGTCTTTCTCTACTCTATTAAGCACAGGGCGTTTAAACTGATTGACAATTTTCATTCCTGCTAATTCTGCTATTCTGGGATAAAGGTTAAACTTATCATTAGCTACTAAAAATACATCGTAATCATCTTGAAGATATTTTTTACAATTTCTTAGAACCTCTGCTATACCCTGAATATAGGAATCTCTTGCTTCCTTCCCATGACCTTTGAATAAGGGTCCTATCTCTAATTCGTCTTTTCTTTCAAAGCCAAAAGTTTCATATGCGTAAGCATGTTGCTCATGGTAATTGATTAGTCCAACATAGGGTGGACTGGAAAAAATCCCTCTAATTCTTTGCTTAGAAATAAGCTCAGCAAGTTGTGGGTTTATATCTTTTATCTCTTTCTCTATATTTATATTTCTACTATCTCCTGTTAAACACACTTGCATTGTATCCGTTCGAAGCTTATCAAACTCTAAAAGTCGGCTTAAAGTATCTATGCTATATTTTTTCCACCATCCCATAATGGAAAAGATAGGTTTGCATATTTTTCCATGTTTTTTACAATAATAAGTAGTAATTACAGGTTTTTTTAAAGTTGCTAAATCTGCATGTGTAGTTGCTCTACAAGAACGAACAGTTCTACTTAAAATGATTGCTAATATTTTCTTAATGTCTTTATTATTTATAGTTTTTAATTCTTCAAATAGAAAATTAATTTCTTCTCTCACAGGAATCAAAAACCACTTGTCTAAAAAAGTATCATTTTTATCCTGCTTGATTTTGATTTGATATTTTTCTACTAAATTGCAGTAAATCTTTAAAAATTCTTTTTCTTTTTCAATTCCATATTCTTTCTCCTTAATCTCACCTTTTCTAACTTTTCGCTTATATTCGGGTGATGGAAAATATTTTGAATTAAATTTTGAGAGCTCCAATAAAAGATGCTCTTCGAATACAACATTTTTCCTATTCTTCTGAAAACTCCCTAGTCTGGCTGTTAATATACGAATAGTATCCGCAAGTAACGGAATATTATGTTTTGTAATCTTGACATTACTAATCATAGCATTAAAAGATGAAATGTCTATTCCAATAGCATGTATACCCAGTTCATTTGCTTGGACTAAGGTTGTACCACTTCCACAAAAAGGGTCTAAAACTATATCACCCTTGTGAAAAAAACTTCTTTTTTAAAATCATCAGTATGAGAATCTAAAAAATATTCTACTAATTGTGGAATAAATTTCCCTTTGTATGGATGCAATCTATGAACATGTTTTGTTCTTTCAGACTCTTTGTATTCTACAAAAGATAAATGCCAATTAAGATCTTCACCTAATATTTCTTTCCACTGTTTTTCTTTATTAAAAGAATCATAATAATCTTTTAACTCTTCTTTATTTATCAAGGGGTTTCCATTATTTCCATATTTCTTAATTCTCCCATATTGAATTAAATATGATATATTTGAAATTGTTATCCTACGATTTAAATATTGAGATGCCCACTTACTAGCTTCTTTTAAGTCAATCAGATTTTCTTCTACCTCTCCAAATAGATTTAGTTGGCTCATCTCTTGAGAGCTCCATTTATTAAGAATCTTTTCTTTTTATCCCTAATGATTTCTATACTAAAAATTACAATAATTAATAATAATTATATACCAAAAATAATAAAAAATAAAAGATATTGAGTGTGTAAACTGAACGATTTGTGTCTTTATAATTTTTAAACAGATATAACAAGCTGATTGCACTTACTTTACCAATCCCTGGAATTGTCAGAAGGTTATGGTAATCTTCCTTTAATCCCTCATTCTTTTTTATATATTCACTAACTTTATCTAAAATCTCTTTTTCAAGCTCCTTGTTATGGTTTTTCATTTTTAATAAACTCCGAATACACCAGCTCAAATAATAAGGATTTTAATTGCTTTTCAAGTTTTTCATTATCAACAATTCTCTTATAGAATTCCATGTTGCTATTTAGCAATTTATTCATTTCTAGATTGAAATATTTATCAAATACTACTCTAACATTCTCTTTTGAGTTATGTTCCATTTTGTTTATCAGTTCTTCATTTTCTAAAAGATTGTCTTTGACCCGGCCCAGGAAAACTTTGTCATCATCTGTAAAATTTGTCCCAAATGCATCATTCAAATCTTTTATTATTTTTGAAAGTCGCCCGTATATATCTGGTGGAGACTCTCCAACACTTCCAGAAAGAGGCATTAATTCTCCCTCAGATTCTACTTTTATTCCTTTTTTACCCTTTTTTACTATTTTATATGAATCAATATCCACATCTTGTAAAACATTGAATGGAAGAGGGTTGTTTATCGTTGGGAGTTTTTTGCTTAAGAATTTGTTAAATATGTATATCTTTTCAAGATTAACATCGGAAAAAGGAATAAGCTGTGATAGAAAAGAATAGATATTTTGATACCTTCTCAATGTTTTCTTAAATTCAACCTGCTCTTTCTTGGTTTTCTGCCTGAATTCATTCACAATAGGGTTTAAGATATTGTGCAACTTTGGTTGTGATTCTCCTTTTTTCCATGCTTTAACAAAAGTTTCGACATCTGATTGATCAAACACTTGATACTCTAGTAATTTCTCCTCTAATTCATATAACTTATGAGGGTCTGTAGCTTCTTTAAGGAATGTAGCTTCGTAATATGGCTGGAATGCCTTTTGAATTACTTCTGTTTTATTTGCAAAATCCAGAATTAAAGTATTATTTTTATCTGGATGTATTCTGTTGACCCTGCACAGAGTTTGAACAGCAGTGATTCCATTTAACATCTTGTCAACATACATTGTGTGCAATAAAGGCTGGTCAAAACCTGTCTGGAACTTGTTTGCTACAATTAATATCTTATACTGGTCTTCTTCAAAGGCTTTTCTAATAGTCTTTTTTGGTGGCAGGTCATTCATGGAGTTCTCAGTGTATTCCTGCTCATCATGTCTGACCACTCCTGTAAAAGCCACCAGGGTTTTAATTGGATAATTATTTTCCTCGATTAGCCTGTCAAAGGCTTTTTTATATAGAACGGCATGGAGTCTTGACCTTGTCGCAACCATTGCTTTTGCTTTTCCCTTTATTTTATGGATTGTTGAGCTCATAAAATGGTTCAGCATAATCTCTGTTTTTCTTGCTATTGCTACAGGATGTTTTTCTACAAAATTTCTCAGTAATCTCTTGGCTTTTTTCTCGTCATATTCAGGGTCATCCTGTATTTTCTTAACCAGTTTGAAGTAGGTTGCATACGTTAAATAATTCTTAAGCACATCAAGAATAAATCCCTCTCCGATTGCCTGTTTCATTGTATATGTATGGAATGGATGGTAATGCCCGTATTCATCAGGTACTCCAAACATCTCTAATGTTTTACTTTTGGGAGTGGCTGTAAATGCAAAGAAACTGATGTTTTTCAGATTTCTATAGGATTCAATTTCCCGAAGAATTTCTTCATCAACCTCATTCATTTCTTCACTATCCAATGCCTCAGCCTCTTCAAGGCTGTTCGTGCTGAGAACCTGCTTCATTTTTCTTGCCATAATTCCAGTTTGAGAAGAATGAGCCTCGTCAATTATTACGGCATATTTTCGTTCCGGTAAATCTCTAACCTCTTCCAGTATGTAGGGAAATTTTTGCAGGGTTGTGACAACAATATTGCTTCCTGTCTTTAATGCTTCTTTAAGTTGTTCAGAGTGTTTCTCTATTTTTTCCACAATCCCTTTTACTTTTTCAATACCCTGAACCTGATCCTGAAGTTGCCTGTCTATAACTCTTCTGTCGGAAATGACAATTACCATATCATAAGCTCTATTATCTTCCTCATCAAATTTATTTATTAAACCATGTGAAAGCCAGGCAATGGTTTTTGTTTTTCCGCTTCCGTTACTGTGCTCTATCAGGTAATTTTTGCCCGGTTTGGCATCTGCCAGCAGTAGATTAACACAATCTAACTGGTGGTATCTTGGAAAGATGGGTTTTGTTTTTCCTGATTCGTCTTTTTCCATATAGATGAAATTTGAGATTAACTTTGATAGTTTGTTTATCTGCAAAATGTCGTTGTATAAATAGGATGTCTTGTAATCGTTTTTTACTTCAGGGTTTTCAAGCCCTTTATTAAAGGGTAAGAATCTTGTTTTCAGCCCATCCAGTTTTGTAGCCATGTATATTTTTTCATCGCTCATGGCAAAGTGAACAAAGCATCTCTGGAAAATGGGTTCTCCCGGGTCTCTGTCTTCTCTGTATTGCTTTATTGCTCTTTCAACGCCCTGAGAGAATGTGTCTTTTAACTCAATGGTAATTATCGGCAGTCCATTAATGAATATAACCAGATCCAGTCTCTTACCGTCTTCTTTCTGCCCTGACTGCGAGCGGACTCGCTCAGGCAGGTCGTATTTCAGCTCATCAATAACAGAAAAAAGGTTTTTTTCGAATTTTTCAAATAAATCAGGGTTTTTCCTGTTGTTTGGTTTTGGATAAAATAGTTTGAAATGGCATCCTGCATCTTTAAACCCGTTTCTTAAAACATTGATTGTGCCTTTTTTATTTATTTCATTGATTAAGCGATAGAAGAATTTTCGTTCTGCATCATCTCCATAAACCCTTTTAAACTTTTTCCATTCTTTTTCCTGGGTGTCATGGATGAATTTTAAGGTTAATTCAGGGTCCAAACAGGAAGCTTTATTGTAATTTTCATTGCCTCTTTGATGATAGCCCGTGCTGGTTAAATGAGCAATAATATGATTCTGGAATGCTTTTTCTGAGGTGTCTGTATGCTTCATGCTTCAATCCCCCTTACATCAACCTTGCCTGTGACAACATGATGAATTAATGATTTTTTATATTCTTCTAAAAGTGCGATTTTCTTTTCAATTTTCTGGATGGTTTTATCTATTTTCGCAGTGGCTTTATCTAAATAATTAGCGATGGCGGTTTGGTCTCGTTTCTTTGGCATCACAACAAAAATATTACTTAATTCGTCTTGATTTAATTTATCCCTTGTACTTCCTTTTATGTATGGGGTATAATCATTTGCATTGAGAAAATAACACAACCAGGACCTACTGATATTTTTATTCACTCTTAGAACATGTGCATGATTATTAACCCATGATTTTCCACTTATTAAAAAAGCAACATTTTTACCTTTATCAAAGAATGGAGCCCCATCTTCTCCAATTAAAAGTAAATCCTCATTGAAAATATAGTCATTAACATAATCAAGAACACCCGTGGCGCCATAGTACGGTACATCTCCTTCTTCCCTTAAATCTGCACTCACAGGAACCCTTTTTCCATCTAAATTAAATGTTAAATGTTTAATCCTTCTAACATCCCACCCCACTGGAATCTTCCCAATCCACTCAATCCCGGAATCCTTAAACCCCCTTTTATCCACCTTATCAGGGGGAAATTCAGCATTTAGTTGTGTTGCGCCAGAGGCGAGCCGATCCTTAATTTTTTCAAGTAAGTCATCTAAAACTTCTTTTGGATTATTTAGTATTTGATCGTTAGTATAGCGTATTACTCTTATTTTATACTTATCCCAAAGTATTTCTGATCGTGTTTTATCCTGTTCTTTTTGATTATTATGATATTCTCCATCAATCTCGACTGCCAGCCTCAATTCAGCACAATAAAAATCTACAATAAATTTATCTAATGGTTTCTGCCGCGTAAATTTTAAACCCTCCAATTCTTTATTTTGTAAAAATTCCCACATCTTCTTTTCGGCAGGAGTTGGATTTTCCCTATTTTCTCTCGCCATATCTTTAAGTGCAGGATTATACGGGATATACTTTAAATTGCCTCCCTCATATTTTCCCACAATTCCCCTCCCTGATAAGGGAGGGGTTAGGGGTGGGTTTAGGCCTTTTGTTACAGCATGATTTATCAAGGCGGTTCGTTTTTCTTTCAGAAGTTCAATTAATTTTCTGTCTTTCTCAATCAGGGCATCAATTTTGACGGTTTTTTTGTCCAGAAAGGAGGCGATGGCGGTTTGGTCATGGAGAGGTGGGATAATCACGAGAGAATTTTTAATTCGATAGGTACTAATCCCAAATCTCGTTACCCCGTTAGCAGAAATAACAAATTGATCATTAATTTTTTTACTTTGAAATATTCTCAATAAAAAGTTTCCTTTTATTTTGTTTCTATTGGGTTTAATCAATGCTAAATGATAACCACATACAATATTATTTAGATTTTCTTTTACTAAAGAAGGAACCGCTATATCTTCAGGACTTTCAGAATCCTTTGTTATAATCACATCTTCTTTTTTTATGGAAAATTTATTAATTTGCTCTGTGTTAGCTGTTGCTTTCATAAAACTTAAATTTGATGTAATGAATTCATTATTATAAACTTCATTATAATTACATAATAATACTTCTTTTTCATCTGGTTTAGTCTTTTTATCAACATTACTGATCCTGATTGTACTAACATGTTTCAACTTTCTAACCTCCCACCCCTCCGGAATCTCCCCAATCCATTGGATTCCAGAATCCCTGTATTCTGGATAGGGTTTGAGTTTCATTTTTTCTTCACTTCCCGATGTCTGCCTCTATCCGGACCAATACACTTTAATATTCCTGCTTCATATACTCCGGCGATAGGCCCCTTACATAATTACATTTATTTCTTAATGGGCATTTATCACATAAAGGGTTCCCTGGTTTGCATACCAATGATGTGAAATCCACAATAGCAAATAGCAAATCCCCCGGATTTTCATAGTCAAACAATTTTTCAGACAGTTCAACTATTTTCTTTTTTCTTCTTATCTCGCCAGATAAGTTCAGACCGAAATATCTATTTATAAATCTGGCTATATTGCTATCCACAACAGGAGCTGGTTTATTAAAACAAATAGTTGAGATTGCGCCGGCGACATACTCACCAATTCCAGGAATCTTTCGCAATTTATCGTAATCCTCTGGAAATTTCCCATTACAATTTTCGATGATATATTTAGCAGCTTCAGAAAAATGTTTTGCTCTCCAGTGAAGACCGAGATGCTCCGTTACCTTTTTGATATCTCTAAAATTTGCTCTTACGAGAGTTTTAATATCTGGATATTTTTCTATAAATTCAAGATAAACAGGAACCACCTGTTCGGCTTTTGTTCTATGAAGCATAAATTCAGCAATCATAATTCTATATGGATCTTTTGTATGCCGCCATGGGAAATCCCGACCATGATTTTGATACCAGTCAATAATTTTTCCACGCATAATTGCAGACATTTCATTCAACGAAAAGCACACCCGGTCTGTTAATATGCGATGAGAGTTTTGTCTGAATATCAATGAGGATATCTTTGCGAAGTCTAAAAATCGGTCTGTTTCCATTAATTTCATCGATAGAATTTGCAGAAAAATGTCTGAAATCAATAACCAATCTGTAAAGTTTCTCTTGGTACTCAATCACAGGGGCTATATAAAGAAAATGAGCGCGACTTTTTAGCTTTTTATAACTTTGAATTGTTGTCCCATTGATTTGAACCTCTGCTGGACACAGAAATCCCTTAACAATACGACTTAATTTCATTTTATTTTGTGCGAAATCACAGAGGGGAGATACTTCTACAATAACCGGAATTGATTTGTTTTTAATTTCTTCTAATTCATTAGCATTGCTGGTATTCAAACCCCCTTCTATATGCATTTTTTCGTCAATTTTATATACATTTCCGGGATACAAACCATCCTGAGTTGAGAAATCAAGCAATAACCGTGAGTTAATTTCAGCTTTAATTCTTTTATCGATTTCACCAGTTTCAAAATTATCCAATGGTGAAAAAGATACATTATGAATTTTTTTCTCGGCAGTATCCTGGAATATTCCCATAAATGTAAAAAGAGAATTCTTTAAAATTTCCAGAGTTTCACCTTCATTAAGCCTTCTTCCGGCTTGTGCTCTGGCAAGATTATAAAAAACCTTCAGCATCTTAGTATTCCATCTATTAGTGTCGTCAAAATCCACAAGCTTGGAGAAGTCATTAACTGTATTTGATGCTGAATCATGAAGAATATTCTCCCAGAGCAGGAATAAGTTAAATATTTTTAAATTCAATCTTTCATCAAGATTTTTCTTTATTTTTTCCATATCATAACTTCTACCGGCACCATTTTGACATTCTGACTTTTGCAAGTTTAGAACCATTGCTTTGTAGTTTTCTCCACGCAAAATATTTTTAAATCTATCAATATATTCATCATGTTTGGTCCACAAAACTATAATAAACGGCCCATTATTCGTGTGAACAATTCTTTTAATAACGTTAATAAGGGTGGATAATATTGTTTTCTCATCTCTGCCAGTCATTCCACCAAGAACTAGATCCAGAAAAATAATTCTTACATCATTAAATGGTTCGGGGGGTAATTCATTTATTTCACCTGTAAAATATGTGGTTGATATTCTATATTTTGAAAGAACTTTTATAAGAGGCAAACCTTCGTCAGCTTTATCGTCTATCACAATAACCCTTCCACTTTCGGGTAAGTTCATTTTTCTCTCTCCTTTTTGAAAGCAAGTACCACAATCGCCCCTTTCCCGAATTCTTCGGGAATTTCAAATTCATCTGCGTCAGGGAATAGAAGCATACCTTTATGAGCTTTCATTATCTCATTCGCGATGTGAAGACCCAGTCCCATCCCATCCGGTTTGGCAGAAACAAAAGGTTTTATTACTTCTTCAGGTGGAAGAGTGAGTCCCGGACCATTATCCGCTATAACCACTGATATATATCCCGGTATGTTTTCTGATATGTTCAGGTAAATTTTCTTTAATTGCGTTTTCTTTTCCTTGTACCAGTATTCCAGCCACCAGATGGAATTATCCATTATGTTTATCAATGAGTTAATAACAAGGTTTCTGGCACAGTTAATGTCGGATCTTCCGGGATATTTTTCGTATTTTTTTACAACTTTGATTTTATGAACTCTGAATCTATATTCCATATCAAAAACGGCCTGATCAATCAATTTCTTCAAATCCCACCTTTTTGTTTCACTTTTCTTTATAATAATTGAATATCCTTCAACCAGATTTGATAAATGATGAATAAGTCCGATAATTCTATCTGATACTTTTTCGTGTTCTACAACCTTTTTGAGTTCAGCAATTATCTTGTCAATCTCGTGTATTACCACACTCAGAGTCAGTCCTGCACCAGCACTTTTCAGGAGAATTTCTTTCATTTCTTCGTATTCTTTCTCGACTCGTCCCAGATATCTGTCAATTTCTTTTTTAATGGAATCCTCTTTAATGCGTTTATCAACAATTTTTCTTAATTCCCTGATGCCTGATACCACCGGCTCCTTTTTGCTTTTCAATCCGTAGACTGTTCTTATTTTGTCTTTGTCTTCATATCGAAGCCCTTCCACCTGTTCCAGACAGTAGATTAGAGCTCTTTCGAGTTTCCTTAATGCATCATTCTCTATAAACCCCTCTCTGTTTGTTTTCTCTATCAGGTCCGTGCTTTTATCCCTTTCAAGATAAACGGTAGCTATAATGATATTGTTGCTCACCCGCTTTGCTGGGATATTTACCCTCCTTATATCAAGTCCCAGCCAGTCATTCCCGGGTTCGCCGTAATCATAGACTCTTATTCCGTCTCTATAAACTCTTATACCCCCATTCGGATCAAGGTACTTTTTCAACCCCTGTTTATCCTGAACTCCAATAGATAAAATTCTTGACTCCCGGTCAAATATAAATCCCTCAAATTTTACAGGCCCTATTTTGTATTTGTTCAGGTCTATGTCTTCATGCTTACTATCAACCATTCTGAGTTGCTTTCTAATATACTCATTGTTTTCGTCAACAATCCGTCCTTCCAGTTTTGTCATGGTAGGCCAGGGGGTAAATTCGTATCTGAATTTCTTTATATATCCTCCTTCAAGTTCACATTTGAATCTGAACAGAGCATAATCTTTTATTTCTTCCCATGATAGCAACCCTTTAATCCAGTCTTTTTTATCGATCTCAAATTCTATCCTGAATGACTCTGGTGTATCAAATGGAGAAGAAAAGGAGTTTAAAGAACGATATATATCTCTGACCATACCTCTGGCCCAGATATTTTTAAGTTTTTTAATCGTAATTTTTGTTCCCGTCTTATTGGTGAAATACTCCGCTTCCTTTTTTTCTATTATCTTAACAGGTACTTCCTCAAGATATCTGGACTTCTCAAATACCGTCCAGTCTGTGGTTAGATATATCTCGGGATTATTTTCTGATCTGGTAGTAAGTTCTATAAGATTACCAAGTTTGTGTACAGCAAATCTACCTATTCCCTTTTCACCAAGAGGCAATCTACCAAATTTTGGCGTTTTTCTGTTTTCTTTTACAAGTTTCTCTTTATAATCACTTCCCGGTTCCATCCATACATTTTTTATAATTTCAGCTGTCATTCCACAGCCATTGTCTTCGATGACTATTACTCCTTTTTCTGGATCATCCACATTCTTCATTACAACTTTAACTCTGGATGCATCAGCATCGTATGAATTTTTTATAAGTTCAAGTAGTGCTATACTCTCATTTCTTATTAATTGATTTCCCAGCTGAAGTAGAAGCCTGGCTCTGGGTTTAAAAATGAAATCTTTCTTCATCTTATCATCCCCCTTATTTTTTCTGCAATTTTTTCAGCCATTAAAGGTGGAACAGCATTTCCTATCTGTCTGAACTTCGCTGTCATGGGTCCTTCAAAATAATAATTGTCGGGAAAAGATTGTAGCCTGGCTGCTTCTCTTACAGAAATAGAACGTAGCTGGTTTATGTCAGGATGGATATAATAATGGCCATCTTTAGCAAGATGTGCAACCACCGTATGTGAGCATGGCAGGTTGCCCGCTACAACTTTAAACCTATCAAGGAAGGATTTCTGATTGCTGTGTGTTCTGTATTTTTCAGGAACATCCGTATACATAAGCCGTCTTTTATGTTTTTCCCACATTTCTATGGTTAGACGATATATTTCTCTATCCCTCTCATTGATTTTCCTTGTGATATGGAGGGTTAAAAAATCTTCTTTAGAACGCAGTTCATATTTTCTAAGATATGAAGCTGGTTCTGATGCGTAATTGCCATATATGATTTTTTCTCCAGGCAGCAGAGGAGGTAGATCCACCAGAATATCCATTACTTTATAATTCGTAATCTCTTCATTCTTTTTAAATTCAGGATAATGAAAATCAAGCTCTTTTCTACACCCGATCACTATAACCCTTTTTCTGCTCTGAAGCACACCGGAATCGTATGCATTCAGAATCTTATAATCCACCACATAGCCACTATCTTCAAAATGTTTTTTTACATCTTTCCATAGCCTGCCCTTCCCTGCAGATAGAAGTCCCGGAACATTTTCAAAAACAAAAAGTTCCGGTTTAAATTTCTGTAAAAATTTAGCATACAATTTATAAAGATAATTTCCTGGATTATTTTCCATATTGTGCGGATCTCTCGCTCTTCCAGCAAGAGAATATGCCTGACAGGGTGGTCCTCCGGCAATCACTTTTATTTTTTCCAGACCTGATCTCATAAGGTTCTCTTCAATTTTGTTAAACAGGATAGCAATATTCTCTTCTTTGATTTCTTCATTTATTACCATAGATGCGTAGTTCTCAGGAAGATAGGAATACAATTCATCACGGGACATTTGTCCCTTTAAATAGGCATGATATACAAAAAGTCTATTTTCTTTTTTTAGATAGTGGTAAGTAAGCCGGGTTTTTGTTGTCAATGCTGCGTATTTATCCATTTCTATATGTGCTATGGGAGTAAAGCCAGCTCTCATGAATCCCTCTGCAAGGCCGCCAGCGCCTGCAAAGAGTTCTATATATGTAAGTTGTTCGGGCATCATTCCATCACTTCCCAGTGTCCGCCTTTATCAGGACCAACTCGTTTAAGAATGCCTTCTTCTTTGAGTTTAGCAATGTGTTTTTTTACTGCTCTATCACTTATCCCAATAAGTCCTGAAATTTCCGCTATTGTGATATTTTTATTGTCTGTTATTAGATGTAATATCTTTTCGGAAGTTTTTTCTGGGAACTTTTCTGGGAACTTTTCTGGCCCTTCTCTTTTTTTCTGGGTAGTTGGAAAAGTAATTTTATAGTAATCAAAATCGCCTGTTATCTCGGGTTTAATCTGATAAAACTCATGCCAACCATTAATCATCTTATGAAATCCTGTACCCATATCTTCTGCTAATTTTACAAACCGAAATATTTTTGCAATGATGGGATTGCGAGGCAGAGAAAAGTCTTCTTTCAAAATATATTCTATCTTTTTAGGTAATGCCCCGGGATTAAAAAACTCTATCCGATTTGTAAATATTCTAATTCTTGGAAATGCAGGACTGAAATAATCACTGTGCATTAACATATTTACCAGTGCTTCCCTTATTGCCTGTAGATGTGGAGGATCGTCATCTCTTATACCTCTTTTTACAGAAAATGGAATCTCAATTTTCCTTAGCAATCTTTCATATATATCAAAAAATGTCAGGAAGATATTTCTTTCATTTGCTTCTTTAACCTCAAAATCTTCCCATTCAATATCTTCTAACTTTTCAATTAATTCAGATTTATTCATCACACCCCCTCCTTCAAAAGCTCCTGAATCTCACCAGTAACCTCTTTTATGTCCTTTTCAATCTCTTCCAGAGGTCTTGGCGGTTTGTATTCATAAAAATACTGGGTAAAGTTAATCTCATAGCCAATCCTGTCCTTCTTCCTGTCCATCCAGGCACCTGCCTGCCGCGTCGCGGCTTTAAGACGCCCCGCATTATATTCTCGTTTCAACCATTTTCTTCCAAAACCTGTTTTTAATTCTTTTTCACGTTTTACAGCATCTTCACGCGATTTGAAAATTTCCCAATGGATAGGTTCAACCGGCAGACTGCTTGCAGTCCAACTAACTTGCTTGTTATTATGTTCAACCAACCTTTTCTCAAAGTTATTTGTTTGTCCAATATAAAAAGAATTATCGCTACATTTTAAAACATAGATACAATGCTCATTTGGTTTAGGTCGCGGCGCAGGCAGGTCTGGATAATAGGGCTTGACCTCTTTTTCAAAATATTCTTTAATGTCCTGCTTTAATGGAATCTTCTCAGAATCTCTTAAATTTGAATCTGGCAGTTTATTGCCTTTTTTATCCAGAACATAATCAGCAGAATCATCATGCTCTGATAAAGTTAGAATAATGTTCTTGATAAAATTAGGAGATAAATCAAGCTCCCTCAAAGCATCCTTAACTTTTGCTTCAAACTCATCCCAGTTCCTGTATAATTTATCTCCAATAGTTTTTAAAGCAGTAATTATCTCTTCCTGTTTCTTCTTTCCTTCCTCTTCTTCTTTTAGCTTTAATTCAGGATCTTTTTTCTTACTCTCTGCCAGCTTTGCAAAAGCTTTAACAGAATACAGATTCTCCAATCTTTCCTCTGTAACCTGATAATTCAATTGCAGCGGCCTTTCAACGATAACTTTCGTATATCCAAATTCTTCATTATCAAAAATCTTACAATATTTATTTTCTTCAAATTTATCATATAGTTTAACAATTTCGTTAATATCATCATCAGAGAGATAATTTCTCTTATTTCCCAAACTTTTTCGCATTTTTTTAAAGAAAGATACAGCATTAATCAACTGTATCTTTCCGGCCCTCTCTGAAGGTTTTTCATTGGTCAATACCCAGATATATGTGTGAATGCCTGTGTTAAAAAACAACTGATCTGGCAGGGCAATTATAGTTTCAACATAATCGTTTTCAATCATCCATTTTCTTATATCGCTTTCTCCCTGTCCGGCATCTCCTGTAAATAACGGGGAACCGTTTGTAATAACAGCAATTATTGATTTTTCCTTGACTTTCATCTTGGAAATCATATGCTGTAAGAATAACAACTGCCCATCATTTATCCTTGGCAGTCCAGCCCCGAATCTCCCTTCAAAACCTTTTTCAGCCTCTTTCTTAACAGCATCTTCATCCTGCTCCCATTTCCTCCCATAGGGAGGATTGGAGATGATAAAGTCAAATCTCATATCAGGGAATTGGTCTCTTGAAAGCGTGCTGAAAGGTCCCCTGATATTTTTGTCATTCTCTCCTTTCATCAGCATATCTGCCTTACATATAGCATATATCTCTTCATTTACCTCCTGACCAAACAGAACAACATCAACGTCCTTGTTTATGCCCATGATAAACTCCTTACAACTCGTGAGCATACCCCCTGTGCCACAAGCAGGGTCATACACAGTTTTGATAAGGTCCTTCTTTTTCAGATTTACACCATTCTCAACAAAAATCAACCTGGTCATTAATTTAACAACATCTCTGGGTGTAAAGTGTTCTCCAGCCTCTTCATTTGACTGCTCTGCAAACTTTCTGATTAACTCTTCAAAAATAGTTCCCATTTCATGATTGGAAACCACGTCAGGATGCAAATCCACTTTTGATTCAGAGAACTTTTTAATTAAAAGGAATAAAAGATCACCCTTAGCCAATCGGGTAATGTGGGCTTTAATATGAAAATTCTCAAAAATATCCTGCACATTCTTACTGAAACAATCAAGATAATGTATTAAATTCTGTTCAATGTGCTCCGGGTCTTCAAGCAGGGTTTTAAAATCATATTTTGAATAATTATAAAACCCCAATGGATTCCCATTTTTATCCTTTGCAGCACTTTGAAGGACTGGCTCCATATTTTCAAACTGACCCTTATATCTGTTGTAAGTTTCAAGAACTTCTTTTTTGGAATCAGCTAAAACACAATCAAATCGTTTAAGAACCGTAAAAGGAAGAATCACTTTTTGATATTCGTTCCTTTTATACACACCCCTCAACAAATCTGCCAGATCCCATATAAATGTTATTTTTTCCTGGAAATTGCCCATTTACCACCTCATTTATTCAGCATTCCTTCTTCCTCAAAACTAAAATAACCATTTTTTGATACAATTATATGGTCAACTACAGAAATCCCCACAAGTTCCCCAACTTTTATTAGTCTATCGGTGATATAAATATCCTCTTTGCTTGGCTTAATACTACCTGAGGGATGATTATGAACAAATATGATTCCAGCCGATCTATCTGTTATTGCATCTGCAAATACTTCTCTCGGATGAACAAGACTCTGATTTAATGTACCGATAAAAACGGTTCTTTTTTGAATAAGGTTATGTGCTCCATCCAGTGTCAGAGTCAAAAAATACTCCTGTCTTTTATTCTTCAACCCATCTACCATCTTCACAACATCATTTGCACATGTGATTTTTACTCTATCTTTAATCAAAAATCTCTTTGAAAACTCTATCGCAGCCATTATCTGCGATGCCTTTGCAATCCCCACTCCATCAATGCTTTTTAAGGCTCTTAAATTAATTCCATTAAAATCTTTTTGTGCCAGTTTTAAAATATCTCGGGCAACTTTAAACACATCTTTACCTTTAATGCCACTACCAAGCAAAACAGCCACAAGTTCAATATCTGAAAGTGCCTGAGGTCCATTTCTCTCTATTTTTTCACGAGGTCTATCGAATTTTGGAATGTTTTTAATACTTTTCATATAATCTCACCGCTCCATGTATCTTTATAAGCCGCTCCTCTATGATAGACGGTTCTTTTTCTATTTGCTCATCACCAATTTTTGTTCTAATTGTAAAATCAGCACACCAGTAAAACGGGATAAAACTTAGATGGGTCAAAAAATACTCCTCCTAAATCTTTTAATCTTGGTTTATTTACAGTCTCAAAAACCTGAAACAGGGGATTTGGTTTCTCAATTGTTTTAACCTCTGTAACAAGGTGGAAATAATAAAGAAGGGAAAACTCTATTCTATCAGAGAAATATTTACTTATTGTTATTACCCCATAAATAAAATCCTCTTTTGAATATTAATATAATACTCGATATTAAAAAGTCAAATAATTTCTTGGGAAAACAAAAGAAATGCTTACGGATTATAATTTACCCTTGCAAATATTATCTTTTTTTGATATGAAAATTAATATGGGATATACCGCAGTAATAATTATTATAGGGGATGAGATACTCGCAGGTGATGTGGTAGATACAAATTCTCATTGGTTAGCCAAAGAGTTAAGGAAATTAGGAGTAAATACAAGGTTGTTTTTAACGCTACCAGATGATATTAATATAGTTGTAGATTTTATCAAGCATGTAAAGAATAGGTATGACTTTATATTTGTAGCTGGTGGAATAGGTCCAACCCCTGATGATATTACAAGAGAAGCTATTGCGAAGGTTTTTGATGTAGAGCTTGAAGTAAACAGTGACCTCGTGGATATAATAAAAACTTTTTTTAAACAAGAGCTCGACGATAAGGAGCTATCAATGGCGTATCTTCCAAAAGGATCTAATATAATATATGATAACGAAAAAAGAATCTTTGCCTTTCATATAGAAAATATCTATATATTACCTGGGATACCATATCTTCTACATAATATATTTCCAATAATTAAAGAAAGGTTCAGAACCTCTCCGATTTATTCTTTAGAAATGTTAACATCTAAGTTTGAAACAGAATTTTCTGATTTAATGAAAGATACAAAAGAAAAATTTCCAGATGTTTCTATAGGGTCATATCCTAATTATAATGGTGAAAATTATAGCGTTAAATTAGTTTTTAAATCCAGGGATAAAAATAGTCTATACTTGGCAAAGGAATGGTTTGAGGATAAAATTAAGGCTTTAGATGGCTAATAAAAGTATTAGATTTAATAAAGTAAATTCTAAAAGCGGGATTATTGCGAAGGCAGAGGTGCAACTTTTTAAAGGGGTATTTTTAAGGGGATGGAATGTTTTTAAAAAGAAGGGAGAAATATGGGTATGGCCTCCCTTTGAAATTATAGAAGATGAATCTACTGGAAAAAAGAGATTTTTAAGCTATTTGAGATTTGAGAGTAAGGATTTATATTTAAAGTGGGTTAATAGAGTTAAGGAGGCTTATATAGAATGGGAAAAGGAGGGCTATAAAAATGAATGAAGATAAGAGAAAGTACCCCAGATTAAATATAAGCATGTTAATAGAATATGGCAGTAAAGAAGCTTTTCTAAAGGATTATGCATTGAATATAAGCGGGGGGGGATTATTTATTACAACAACCAATACATTTCCTCTCGGAACAGAGCTGTTATTAAGATTTTCTCTACCTGGTATTGACAAAATGTTTGAAATAAAGGGAGAGGTAGTCTGGGTAAGAAATTGCAGCGATGGAGATAATAAACTGCCAGGAATGGGGATAAAATTTAAAGATATTGATAAAGAGACCCAGGAATTTATAATAAAATATGTAAATAATAAAATCAAATAAAATTTATTTATTAAGAAATGTTCCAATCTTTCTGAATTTTTCGTATCTTTCTTTAAGTAGTTCTCCTATAGGGAGCTTTTTAACCACATCAAGATTCCTTCTTATTGCATCCTTAATATTCAAAGCCATTTCATCAACACTTCTATGAGCTCCTCCCAATGGCTCTTTAATAACCTCATCTATTACACCTGCTTCAAATAAATCTTCTGACGTTATCTTTAAAGCCTCTGCTGCTAACTCACCATTTGCTCCATCTCTCCATAATATTGCTGCACATCCTTCTGGAGATATAACAGAATATATAGAATATTCCAACATCAATATTCTATCTCCGACCCCTATTGCTAAAGCCCCCCCACTCCCACCTTCACCTATAATTATTGAAATTATAGGAACTCTTAGGGAAAACATCCCTATAATATTTTTAGCTATTGCTTCAGCCTGACCTCTTTCTTCAGCCCCTATCCCAGGATAGGCTCCTGGGGTATCAATCATAGTTATTATCGGTTTTTTAAATTTATCCGCCAGCTTCATAATGCGTAAAGCTTTGCGGTATCCCTCCGGATGAGGCATTCCAAAGTTTCTAAATACCTTCTCTTTTGTTGTCCTGCCCTTTTGATGACCAACAACAACTACGCTCTTCCCTTCAAATCTTGCAAAACCACCTATTATTGCTGGATCATCCATAAAATGTCTATCTCCATGCAACTCAAAAAAATCAGTAAATACTTTGTTTATATAATCCAGAGTATACGGCCTGTTATAATGACGAGATATCAGAGTTTTTTGCCATCTTGTAAGATTTGAAAATATCTCCTTTTTTAACTTGTTTGCCTTCTTCTCAAGCTTTAGAATTTCATCTTTAAGATCCAATCTACCAGCTGAAGATAATTGTTTTAACTCCTCTATCTTCATTTCAATTTCAACTATCGGTTTTTCAAAATCAAGGTACTGGGTCAGCATAGGGTAACTATATTATAGCCAAATATTTTTTTTGATTCTTCTATGAATGTATTAGAGGGATTAACTCTCCATGATGTAGGGAGGGACATAATTATTTCATTGCCATCTACAAATAACAGATGGATAAATGTATTACTATTACCTTTATAAGAATTTAATAAAGTTCTCAACTCATAGAGTTTAGTAATCGAAAGGTCTGATACATTCAGTTTTATATGGACATCAGATGGATTTTTCTTTATTACTTCTTCTAAACTCATTATCTCTCTTGCTATGAGACTCACCTTATCTTCATCCATATCGATCTTTCCTTTAATTATAATAGGTTTATCACCATATAATATATGAGAAAAATTTTTAAATGCATCAGAAAATATTATAACCTCGATAGAACCCTTTAAGTCTTCTAAAGTAATAAACGCCATCTTATTCCCCTTTTTGGTAATTGTTTCTTTTATAGAACTTACTACCCCCCCTATGATAACCTCATCTCCATCCTTTTTATTAAGGATATTAACTGAATCAGAATCTGTATACCTCAATATATCGCTCTCATATCTCTTTAATGGGTGACCAGTAATATAGAATCCAAGGGTTTCTTTCTCAAATGCTAAAAGCTGACTTTCGTCCCATTCTTTAATGTACGGAAATTCCTCTATATCATTGAAATTACTAAACATATCTATCTGTCTTCTTGATTTTTCCTGTTTGCCCCTCCTGATAGCATCTTCTAATATTGCCATAAGTTGGGACCGGTTCATTCCTGTAAAGTCAAATGCTCCACACTTTATTAAACTCTCTACAACCTTCCTGTTTACTCTTCTTAGATCAACTCTTTCACAAAAATCATATATAGATTTAAACTTGCCTTTTTTCTCTCTTGCGGATATTATCGCCTCTATAGCACCATCACCTACATTTTTAACAGCTGCCAAACCAAAACGTATCTTACCAGATATCACTGAGAAATCCTTATTACTTTCATTTATATCTGGTGGAAGCACTTCTATTCCCATATCTCTACATTCATTTATATATTTTACTATTTTATCAGAATTCCCCATTTCACTTGTAAGCAAAGCAGACATAAATTCTAATGGATAATGAGCTTTTAGATATGCTGTCTGATATGATACAAGGGCATATGAAACACTATGAGATTTATTAAATCCATATTCAGCAAAATTAGCCATAAGATCAAAGAGCCTTTCAGCCTTATTTTTCTTTATACCATTTCTCTTCGCTCCCTCTAAAAATCTTTCCTTAAGCCCTTCCATCTCTTTCATATTTTTCTTACCCATAGCCTTCCTCAATACATCAGCTTCTCCCAAACTAAAATTAGCTAATTCACTTGCAATTCTCATAACTTGTTCCTGATATAGTATAACACCATATGTTTCCTTTAAAATCTCTCTTAATTGAGGAATTTCATATTTTATGGGAAGTTTTCCATGTTTTCGCTTTATAAACTCATCTACCATGCCACTCCCAAGCGGACCAGGACGATATAATGCAACTGTTGCTACAATATCCTCAAAACTCTCTGGCTTTAATTTAACCAATAGATCCTTTATTCCAGTACCTTCAAGTTGAAACACCCCTCCCGTCTTACCTGAGCTTAAAAGTTCAAATGTATCTTTGTCATCTAATGGTATTTTATGGATATTAAAGTATTCTCTGTTATTTATAAATTCTACAGCTTTATTGATAACAGTAAGGGTCTTAAGACCAAGTAGGTCAAATTTTATAAGTCCTATATCACCTATACTATTCATTGAATATTGTGTTACAACTTCTCCCTTTTGCCCTTTGTATAACGGAAGATATTCTGTAAGAGGTCTATTAGATATCACAATGCCCGCAGCATGGGTTGATGCATGTCTTACCATACCCTCAAGGGCTTTAGCAATATTCATTAAATCCTCAATCTTCTTATTCGTCTTTATCAATTCTTCTAATCTTGGTTCTAATGATATCGCTTCTTCAAGCCCAATATTTGAATAGTTTGGAATAAGCTTTGCTATTTTATCTACTTCTCCATAAGGTATATTTAGAACCCTTCCAACATCTCTCACAACTCCTTTTGCCTGCATCTTTCCAAATGTAATTATCTGTGCTACATTCTCATTACCATATTTATTTGTAACATATCTTATTACATCTTCTCTTTTATCCATACAGAAATCTATATCAATATCGGGCATACTTATTCTTTCAGGATTTAAAAATCTCTCAAATAAAAGATTATATTTTATAGGGTCTATATCTGTGATATTTAATGAATATGCTACCAGACTTCCAGCAGCAGATCCTCTTCCAGGACCAACAGGTATATTATTATTTTTTGCATAATTTATAAAATCAGAAACAATAAGAAAATAACCTGCAAACCCCATATCTTTTATAACATTAAGTTCATATTTTAGTCTATTAAAATATTTTTCTTTATCTATTTCATTATTTAATCTCTCACTTAAACCTGAAAATGCAAGCTTTTCAAGATAAGCATTAATGTCTTCATTATCTGGGAGAGGAAATTTAGGAAAATGTAACTTTTCAAGCTCCAATTTAAGATTGCATTTCTCTGCGATCTCCAAACTATTATTTATAGATTCAGGAACATCAGAAAATAGAGATGCCATTTCATCTGGTGATTTAAAATAGAACTCTTCAGATGGGAATTTCATCCTTTTGGGGTCGTTAACTGTCTTACCTGTCTGTATACATAATAGAATATCATGAATTCTTGCATCTCTTTTATCTATGTAATGACAATCATTAGTCGCTACAAGCGGAATATTTAACTTCCTGGATATTGATACAATTTCTTCATTGATCTTATCCTGATCCGGAGAGTTATTACGTTGAAGCTCGAGATAAAATCTACCATCATTAAATATCTCTTTATATTCTATTGCACTATTAATCGCTCTTTTTACCTCACCTTTACTTATCAAATATGGAACTTCTCCCTTTAAGCATGAACTTAGTGCAATAAGTCCTTTATTATACTCCTTCAATGTTTCAATATCAACTCTTGGATGATAATAAAAACCCTCCAGATATCCCTTTGTTACAAGCTTATTTAGATTTTTATATCCATCTATATCCTTTACAAGAACTATTAAATGGAATAATGAATCTTGTGAATCCTTTTCTAATCTGCTCTTTCGTGTCACATATAGCTCACATCCTAATATAGGTTTTATATCATATTCCATAGCTATTTCATAAAATTCTATAGCTCCGAACATATTCCCATGATCTGTTATTGCCAATGCTGGCATTTCAAACTTTTTTGCATTTTCAAACAAAGACTTTAATCTTATAGCACCATCAAGAAGGCTATATTCTGTATGTAAATGCAAATGGACAAATTCTGAATGCATCATCCTACTCCCATTCTATAGTACTCGGGGGTTTCGAAGTTATATCATATACAACTCTATTCACCCCTCTAATTTCATTTGTTATTCTCCTTGACACCTTTCCAAGTAAGTTATATGGAAGTCGTACCCAATCAGCAGTCATTCCGTCTTCACTATTAACAGCTCTAATTGCAATTACACTTTCATATGTCCTCCCATCACCCATAACACCAACACTTTTAATAGGAAGTAATACAGCAAAGGACTGCCATATATATTCGTATAATCCTTCCTTTTTGATCTCTTCAACGATTATACTATCAGCCTTTCTTAATATATCAAGTCTCTCTTCTGTAACCTCACCTATAACCCTTACAGCAAGACCTGGACCAGGAAATGGTTGCTTATTAATTATCTCTTCAGGAATTCCAAGCTCTCTCCCTAACAATCTAACTTCATCTTTAAACAGATTTCTAAGAGGTTCTATTAACTTTAATTTCATTCTTTTAGGAAGTCCACCAACATTGTGATGAGTCTTTATGGTATTTGATGGTCCTACTGATAATCCGCTCTCAATAACATCAGGATATAATGTTCCCTGAGCCAGATATCTTATTCCTCCTATCTTCTTTGCCTCTTCCTCAAATATCTTTATAAATTCATCACCTATTACTTTTCTCTTCTTTTCAGGATCGGTAATACCTTTAAGCCTTTTAAGAAATCTTTCTTTAGAATCAATAGTTAATAATTCTATATTGGAAAGTTTCTTAAATATATATTTAACGGTCTTTATTTCGTCTCCTCTCAAAAGACCATTATCAATGAATATAGGGACTAACCTACTCCCAATAGCTCTACTTATAAGTATTCCTGTGACGAAAGAATCAACACCGCCACTTAATGCGCATATCACTTTATCAGATAAAACTTTATCTTTTATCTCATTAATAGCTATATCAACAAATGAGCTCATTTTCCAGGATTTAGAACATTTACATATATTGAATAGAAAATTTTTGAGTATATTTAATCCATTTTTCGTATGAGAAACTTCGGGATGAAATTGTAAACCAAATATCTTCAATTCTTTGTTCTTTAATCCTGCTATTAAATCCTTAGAATAGGCTATAGGAATAAATCCATTCGGAACTTTTGATATGCTATCTCCATGGCTCATCCATACCGTTATCTCCTTATCAAACCCAGAAAAGATATCAGAAAAATCTATTATAGATATCTCTGCTTCTCCGTATTCTCTATTTTTAGACTTAATCACCTCTCCACCAAATAAACTCACTATGAGTTGCATCCCATAACATATACCTAATATAGGTATACCCAAATTAAAAACTTCTTTGCTACATCTTTCTGAATCTTTATCCTTAATACTGGAAGGTCCCCCTGATAATATTATTCCCTTTGGATCAAACTTTTTTATTTCGTCAATCCCTATGTAGAAAGGAAATATCTCAGAATATACATTCAACTCTCTAATTCTTCTTGCAATGAGTTTTGTATATTGCGATCCAAAATCTAATATTAGTATCCTATCATCCATTATCCTATCCAGTAATTTGGAGCCTCTTTTGTTATAAAAACATTATGTACATGACTTTCCTGATATCCTGAAGGAGTAATTCTTATAAACTTTGCTTTTTCTCTGAGTTCTTCTATGTTTTTAGCTCCCACATAACCCATTCCAGCCTTCAGTCCTCCGACCAACTGGTATATACTATCCGATAAAGGTCCTCTGTATGGAACCCTTCCCTCAATCCCTTCTGGAACAAGTTTTGCATCATCCTCCATGTCTTGGCAATATCTATCTTTGCTCCCAGACTTCATAGCCTCAAGTGACCCCATCCCTCTGTATGTTTTATAACTCCTTCCCTGATAGAGCACTATCTCACCTGGACTTTCATCTGTGCCTGCAAATAGATTCCCTATCATTACTGTATGAGCCCCGGCAGCTATCGCCTTTACAATATCCCCAGAATTTTTTATACCTCCATCAGCAATTATTGGAATATCATAGGACTCTGCAACTTTTCTACACTCCATGATGGCTGATAATTGAGGAACACCAACTCCTGCAACTATTCTTGTAGTACATATGGAACCTGGGCCAATACCAACCTTTATACCATCTACACCAGCCTTTATTAATCTCTCTGCTCCTTCCTTAGTAGCAACATTCCCTGCAACAAGTTCACACTTATTAAAGTTATTCCTTATATTCTCAACACATTCAATAACTCTCTTAGAATGCGCATGAGCCGTGTCAACAACAATTAGATCAGCTCCAGCTTTTAATAAACGATCAACTCTCTCTTCCATATCTCCTGTTACTCCAACAGCTGCTCCAACCCTTAGCCGTCCGAAAGAATCTTTACATGCACTTGGATGCTGGGTTGTTTTTTCTATATCCTTTATCGTAATTAATCCCTTAAGGTTATCCTTCCCATCTACTACAAGCAGTTTCTCCACTTTGTTTTTATGAAGTATCTCTTTTGCTTCATCCAATGTAATACCTACCTCGGCTTTTACTAAGTTATCCTTTGTCATAACATCTGAAACCTTCTGATCTAAATTTTTCTCAAACCTTAAATCTCTGTTTGTTATTATTCCGACTAACTTTCCCTCTTTTACTACTGGAAGCCCTGATATTCTATATTTTCTCATTGCCATTACTGCATCATAGAGCTTCTGATCAGGGTGCATTGTAATTGGATCAAAGATTATTCCACTCTCGAATTTTTTAACTTTCCCAACTTCATTCACCTCATCCTCAATAGACATATTCCTATGTATTATACCCATACCACCTTCCTGTGCCATCACAATAGCTGTTCTCGATTCTGTAACAGTATCCATTGCTGCACTCACAATAGGGATATTTAATTTTATAGAACTTGAAATATAAGTAGATACATCAACATCCTTAGGAAGAACATTACTCTCTACAGGAACAAGAAGGACATCATCAAAGGTTAAAGCCTCTTTTATATTCATATATCCTCCAGCTATATTAATGAATTCTCTTATCATAATTCTTCCAGTATTTATCTCTAAGAATATTCTTAGCGATCTTCCCCAAACCGGTTTTGGGGAAACTGTTATAAAATTCAACTGATTTAGGGCATTTAAATCCTGCAAGATGCTTTTTACAATGGGAGATAATTTCCTCTTCAGTTACTGTTTCTCCTTCCTTAAGAATGACCAGCGCTTTTACTCTCTCACCCCACTTTTCATCCGGGACTCCAATTACAGCTACTTCAGAAACCGCTGGATGACCATAAATTACATCCTCAACCTCCTTTGAATAGACATTCTCCCCCCCAGTCTTTATCATATCCTTTAATCTATCCACATAATATATATACCTTTCCTCATCGATACGAACTAAATCGCCGGTATGTTGCCATCCTCCTCTCATAGATTTCGCTGTTTCATCCGGCATCTTCCAATAACCCTGCATTACAGCTTCTCCTCTGGCACATAACTCTCCGACTCCACCTAAAGGAACATCATTATCCTGTTCATCAACAACCCTCAATTCTATATTAAAGGCTTCTTTCCCTGCAGATCCCAATCTTTCCTTAGGACCGTCTAAATGTTCTTCTAATCTAATAGTACAAATAGGCCCTGTTTCAGTCTGACCACCCCCATGAAGAACACGACATCCTACAAGCTCTATCAATCTTCTTAATTGAGCCTCTCCCAACGGTCCCCCCCCAGTTGTTATCAATTTTAATGAGCTTAAATTGAAATCCTTAAATCTATGATAGTTGATTATTGAACCAACTATAGCAGATAGCCATACAGAATATGTGACTTTCTCTTTTTCAATGGTCTCAAGCATTTTCTCTACATCAAAACCTTTGAGTATTACCTGGGTGTTCCCCAACATAAAACTGCAAAATAGGGGCCAATTACTCGCTGTATGAAATAAAGGGGTAACAATCATATTAACATCGCTATGGGATATTCCCCATTCTATGATCCAGGTAGTGCAAGCGGCAAATAAATTTCTATGGGTTAACATCACTCCCTTAGGCTTTCCTGTAGTACCACCAGTATAAAGTAAACAGAATAAATCATCCATATTTACCTGAGATTCTGGCTTTTGATTTGATGATAACTTTAATAACTCATCATAATCTATCATACCCTCAGGTTTATCCCCTATACAGATATAGTTATTTACAGATTTCAATTCCGATTTAAATTTATCTATTGCTTCAATAAAGTCTCTTCCTATAATCAAGGTATCAGACTCAGAATGATTGAGGAGATATACCAGTTCTGAACCAATGAGTCTATAATTAAGAGGGGTAACCACACCGCCTATCTTACCAATGGCTAAATAGATCTCAGGATATTCAAAACAATTATCCTGAATAATAGCCACTCTATCACCCTTTTTAACCCCTATCTTTAACAGACCATTTGCAAGCCTATAGACTCTTTCCTTAAATTCTCTAAAACTACATCTCCTATCTTCATATTCATAAATAATTGCAGTTTTATCAGGGTATACTCTATCATTTTTCTCTACATAATCTGGTATAATCATTTTTTTACCCCCCTTTTTTATCACCCGGTTTTAAATAGGGGAATGCAACTGGTTCTGTTTCTAAAACCATTTCTCCGTTTCTATTCTCTATCATTATATGTTTAAGCCAATCTGGATCTTGATCTGGATAATCCTCTCTTTCATGAAGTCCACGGCTTTCTCTTCTCATAAGAGCTGCTCTCATTGCCATTTCACTAACATCAAGCATATTCCTTGTTTCCAAAGCATCAATCCACTCTAAATTAAATCTCTTTGTCTTTGCCTTGGTATATAGTTTTGGTATCAGCTCCCCTCTGATTCTTTCTATCTCTCCTATACATGATTCAAGCTCCTCTTCCTTCCTAGCAAAAACCATATAACTTGACATCAATTTCTTGATTCTCCGTTTAACTTCTGACGGTCTAACTCCTTCTTCTCGGTTTACCGGGGCTAATACCTGTTCAAAAATCCCCTTTATATGGACATCATCTATTTCAGGAATATTAGTCACATTCTTAGCTCTATTAACTGCCTCACGTCCTGCAACATATCCCATAACCATACAGAAGGTAAGAGCATTCCCTGCGAGTCTATCAGCCCCATCCTTACCTCCAGAACCCACTTCACCTATAGCATAAAGCCCAGGGAGATTTGTTTCACATTTTAAATTAATCCAGCATCCCCCCTGAACATAATGGGCTCCTGGAGCTACCTCTATGGCATCATCTCTTATATCAAATCCAGCCTCTTTTAATCCCAAGAAGAATGGATTATCTTTTAAGGATTCAAGGACATTGTCAATAAGATTTTTTGGAAGATGTCTAATGGAAAGGTATGCCCCTCCATGGGGAGAGCCACGCCCTTCTCTAACCTCTTTAATTATAGCTCTTGATGCAGCCTCCCGCGGTGCAAAATCCTTTTCTACCGGATAATACTTTTCCATAAATCTCTCTCCTAACCTATTATAAAAATATCCTCGCATTATAGCGAGAAAAGAATAAGGGAATACATCACCATACACATTTGCAGGCCAAATTGCAATAGTGGGGAAAAACTGAATAAACTCCATATCCATCATTTTAGCCCCGGCTCTATAGGCCATGCCATGTCCATCTCCGGTAAGTGTTGGATTTGCTGAGGTAAATTCAAAGCAGGCCATATATCCTCCGGTAGCTAATATTGTAGATTTTGCTTTAATAACTGCCAATTCTCCCCTTCTTATATCTAAACTAACGGCACCAATGACAACCCCATCTATTTTAATAAGATCCACAACAATCATGTCTTCAAGAACCTTTATCTTTTCTCTAATTTTTATCTGACGAGGCAGAGCTTTCCTGTATTCTCCTCCAAGAAGTTCTCCAAATCTTCTGTGGGTAAGAGACCTTGGATATGTTTCACCAGGTAGAGCCGCTTGAAAAAATTTCCCCTCTTTCTTTCCAAGTCTGACTCCCCATCTGTCAAGCTCCTCAACGGTTTTTGGTGCTAATTTCAAAAATTCACATACTAACTCCTGATTTGTAAGGAACTTACCTCCTATTATTGTATCCTTAATATGTTGATCTAAACTATCGGGAGGATATAAAGCAGCCTGATACCCCCAACCAGCCATCCAAACTGCTCCACCATCCTTCCCAAATACCCCTTTTGTGGTTAATATTACATCAGCACCTTGGTCATGAGCTTCAACTGCTGCTCTAATACCTGCAATTCCAGCACCAATTATAAGTACATCCGTCTCAATAATATTTCCTTTTAACATAATTATCCTCCTATATATCTATGTTAATACCCTTGCCTTAACAGTGATAGCACTATTCTTACAGAAGATTACACACTGCCTACAAGTCATTCCGCAACAACTCTCAATGTCAACTGGATAGGCCCTTGCTCTATTATCTATCTTTTTCATCTCATAAACTCCCACAGGACAGATAGAAAGACAATCTCTACATCCGTCACATTTATCTGAATCAATTATTATATCTACCCCTACCCTACCTTTAAACTCTCTTTTTTTCTGACTATTTAAGTCAATAGCAAGGTCTTTTATTATCTCGAACTTTGGATGGGGCTCTATTATCATTTCCTTCTCCGCAACCTTCTTACAGCTTAATGCTGGCATTCCATTTACTAGTACCGGACAACAACCGCATCTCTGGTATCCTCCACCAGCGCAACCAAACCTAAAGGAAAGATTTGGATCAAAATTTTCAAGAATATATCTAAGAACATCTAAAACAGTATATCCCCTATACGGAGTATGATAGATATCATATCTGGGTTCCTTATCTT
The DNA here is from genome assembly GCA_964501575.1 of uncultured Thermodesulfobacteriota bacterium. Classification (GTDB taxonomy): domain Bacteria; phylum Desulfobacterota; class CAZCTP01; order CAZCTP01; family CAZCTP01; genus CAZCTP01. Next base: position 5,150 of record CAZCTP010000012.1, on the reverse strand, counting down.
CTGCTGGATCAAATCTAAATATTTTTACACTTGCAAATTCATCCCTCTCAACCACTATAGACCTCCTTTCAATAAATTAAAATAAATTTAATTTATTTTATAATTTTGAATTAACTATGTCAATCTGAGTAATTACCGAACAGCAATTATTAATAAATTCATAGCCTTCTCCATGACCCAATATAGGTATTTCCTAAAGGGTTTAAAAGTAGGCTGTCTCCTTTTAAATTTCCAAAATTTATTTTTCATCGAAAGCTCGAATATTTTCCTTGACTCTTTTATTATAAAATTATAATTTATATAATATAATAACTCTAAAGGGAATAATGAAATAATGAAAAGTTACGATATAGTAATCTGTGGGGGAGGACATAACGGACTCACATGTGGGGCATATCTCTCCAAAGCAGGATTTAATGTATTGGTATTGGAAAAACGTTCTATTGTTGGAGGTGGAATTACTACAGAAAGTACTTTCTCTAATAAAAATTTTAAAATAGATTTAGGTGGACATTGTCAGGCTCTGATCCAAGCAAATCCTATGATAACAGATAACGAACTTGAGCTTGATAAGTTTGGATTGGAATATATATATTCAGAATATCTTCTCGGTCATCCTTTTCCTGATGGCTCATATATCATCCAATATAAAAATATCGACAAGACTCTAAAAAGCATAGCTCAATTCTCTGAAAGGGATGCTGATTCATTCTTAGAAATGTATAATCTATTTCTAAATTTTAAAGATATGATAGTAAACCTATTATTTTCTCCTCCATTATCTTTAAGTGAGATAATATCCTTTTTGGAAAAGGATGATAAAGGTAGGGAATTATTGAGAATAATGCTCCAAAGCCCTATAGATTTTGTTAATGAAAGGTTTGAAAATGAAAAGGTAAAGGCATGGCTTCTATGGTGGGGACTCCAAATAGGTAATAGACCTGATCAGGAGGGAACGGCTCTATTGCTTATGATTCTTATAATCCTTGTACAGCACTTTGGAATAGGATATGTAAAAGGAGGTGGAGGTAATTTAAGTAAAGCTTTAGCAGCGCGTATAATCTCGGATGGTGGAAGTATAAAAACAAACAGTATAGTAAAAAAAATAATAGTTGAAAATGGAACTGCAAGGGGGGTTGAGTTATCAGACGGAGAGATTATATACGCAAAAAAGGCTATAATATCAAATATCCATTTAAAACTTTTATTCCCTGAGATGGTTGGAAAGGATAATATAGATCCATATTTTCTTAAGATGGTTGATAGATTTAAGATAGGAATACCAGGATTTGGTGTGCATCTTGCAATAAATGAAGCTCCAAATTTTGGTATAGAAGAGGTTAATAGATGTGCCTCATTTACCATTAATGATAGTGTTAAAGATTTAATAGAAACATATGATGATATTAGAAAAGGAAATCCATTCAGTAAAGAACCCTTTATATTTGGAGTATGTTCAACAATACTGGATAAAGATAGAGCTCCCTCTTCTAAACACACCCTGTTTTTATGGAGGTTTGTGCCAGCTAAGATGGAATGGAAAAAGATAAAAGACAGGGTTTATAAAGAAATTATGGAAAAGCTTGAAAGATATGCTCCAAATATGAATGAAGAGAATATAATAGGGAAAATGATAGATGATCCTCTTACCATAAAGCGGAGAAATCCTTGTATGATAGATGGTGACGTATTGCAGGGAGATATGTGCCTATATCAGTTTGGTCCAATGAGGCCAATTATAGGATTTAATTATAAAACTCCGATTCGTTCTCTTTACCTCTGTGGTCCTTCAACTCATCCTGGGGGTGGTGCAACAGGGGGAGGAAGAGCATGTGCAAAATATATATTAAAGGATATTGGATTAAATGAATAGTAAATATGATCTTATAATAATAGGGGCTGGTCCAAATGGACTCACTGCAGGAGCATATTTATCAAAAGCTGGACTTAAGGTTCTATTAATAGAGAGAAGAACAGAAATAGGTGGAGGACTATGTACAGAAGAAGTTACACTTCCTGGCTTCTATCATAATACCCATTCTATATATCATATGATGGTAGATTATATGCCCCCTTATATGGATCTTGAACTTGAGAATAGATATGATGTGAAGTATGTATATCCAGATGTCCAGATCGTGATGCTTTTATCTAATGGAAGAGAAATAATACTATATAAGGACATGGAAAGGTCCTATGAGTCCATAAAAAGTTTATCAAAGAAGGATGCCGATACCTATAAAGATATATACTATAAATATAAAAATTATATGGAAGATTTTCTCGTTCCGGCTACATATTATCCACCTTCTCCGCCTCTGGATCAACTTGTAGAATTACAGAAAAGTAATATAGGAAGAGAAATAATAGATATATCTGAAAAAAGTCCGAAAGAGATAATAGATGAACTATTTGAAAATGAAGGAGTAAAAGCTCTTATGCTCTATCTCTCATGTTTATGGGGACTTGACTATGATACTCAAGGTCTTGGTTATTTAGTTCCGCTCTTTATCAATAGAGCTACAAATTATAGATTATGCATAGGAGGCTCTCACAGACTTTCCAATGCATTATCAAAAATCGTGTATGAAAATAAAGGGACAATTCTAACAAGTGAAAGAATTAAAAGAATCATTATAGATAACGGAACCGCAAAAGGAGTTGAGATGGAGGATGGAAGGATAATATTAAGTAAAATGGGAATAGTAAGCAGTATAAATCCTAATCAGACATTCTTAGAATTGGTGGGAGAAAAATATTTGGATAAGGAGTTTATTGAAAAGATAAAGGGATGGAAATGGGAAAAATGGAGTTTATTTGGAATTCATATGGCAATTGATGGAATTCCCAAATTTAAGTCTTCATATCCCGAGATTGGGAATGCTTTACTCTATATAATAGGATATGATAACCCTGATGATATTATAAGACATTGGAATAGTATAGAAAATGGGAATCTAATGGATAGAGGTGGATTCAATCTTTCCTTCCCAAGTCTTCATGATCCAACTCAGGCTCCAAACGGGAAAAATACAGGTGTTATCTCCCAATTTGCACCTTACTTAGGAGATATATGGTATAAAATCAGAGAAGAGCATGCAGAAAGATGTATAGATCTGCTTAAAGAATATATAGATATTAACATACTTTTTAAATATCCTGTTACACCGCTTGATATAGAAAATAAATTTGCAGATATGAAGTATGGTTCTATAAAACAGGGAGCATATACTCCCTTTCAGATGGGCTTTTTTAGACCCAACGAGGAATCTTCACAGACGATAACCCCGGTAAAGAATCTATATTTAGCTGGAGCAAGCTGCCATCCGGGTGGTATGATAACCCTGGGTCCAGGATATTTGGCAGCTAATGCTATTCTATCTGAGCTGGGAGTTGAAAGATGGTGGAAGGAACCGGAATATATAAAAAAGGCTAAAGAAAAGGGAGTTTTATTATAAAAGGAGGAAAGAATGGGGGATGCTACATATGATGCAATTATAATTGGGGCTGGTCATAATGGACTTATACTCGGTTTATATTTAGCCTATTCTGGAATGGAAGTAGCACTATTTGAAAGAAGAAATGAATTTGGTGGAGGATTATGCACAGAAGAGAGTACTCTCCCAGCATTTTTCCATAATATGCATTCTCAATGGCATGTAGCTATAGATGCTATGCCAGCATATGAAGACTTTAATCTTAAAGATAAGGGAGCAAGATACTTTTTCCCAGAAGCCTCATGTGGAATGATATTTGAAGACCACAGAGCATTGGTTCTTTATAATAGAGAAAATATTAATAAGTCTTATAGAGAAATATCAAGATTCTCTCAAAGAGATGCAGATAAATATATTGTTATGCAGGAAATATTAGATAGGAACAGAACTGAGATATTAAAATGGATATATAATCCGCCATTCCCATGGGATCAGAAAGATCCTTTGCAGAAATTGGTTGAAAATCCTAAAAATATGATAGATCCCTTATGGGCACTGAAATCTCCAAGTGAGGTTATATTAGAACTATTTGAAAGTGATGAAATGAGAGACTTCTTCCATAGGCTTGCAAGGGATATAGGTCCACCTGCTGAAAGACATGGTATGGGACTTGCTTTTGTATTTACAGCATTAAACTGGCATAAAAATATGAGAGGATGTATCGGCGGGTCCCATAATCTTGCTCATGCTATGCAAAGAGCTCTTTCGGAGATGGGAGGAAAAATATTTGCTCAGTGTGAAGTAGATAAGATCATCATACATAATGGAGAGGCTAAAGGAATAAAACTTTTAGATGGAAGTGAGGTGATGGCAAAAAAGGTTATAGCAAGTAATGTTGATCCAAATCAGACCTTTTTAAGATTTATAGGGAAGCAATATTTATCTCCTCATATTGTAAACAGGGTTAATAACTTTAGATATGAATCGGAGGTAGAATGCTTTATGGCATTTGCATTACACGAGCCACCAAGGTATATTGCAGAAGAATTTAACCCTGATATAGGGAAAGCTTTCTTTCTATGTATCGGCAAGGGTGGATATAAGGGAGCTCTAAGACAGCAGCATGAGATAGGAATGGGTAAGATTCCTGAAACTCCAGGATTTACAACATTTTCTAATACCCACTATGATAAAACTCAAGCTCCTGATGGGAAATATACTGCTGGAGTAGATTATGATTTTCCATGTGCAAGTTCATTGGAAGAAAGGGAATGGATTGAATTAAAAAGGAAATTTCCAGAGAGGGTTTTAAAGGAATGGGGAGAATTTGCACCCAACATGAAGGAGAAAAATGTTATAGGAGTATCGGTATATACACCCTATGATATATCAAAGAAGCATATAGATATGAGGGAAGGAAACTGGAATATGGGAGATTTTACCCCTGCTCAGTTCTATAGATTCAGACCTTTTCCAGAATGCTCTAATTACATAACACCCATAAAGAATCTGTATATATGTGGAGCCTGTACCCACCCTGGTGGTGGAATATTGGGAGCATGTGGATATAATGCATATAAGGTTATAGCAACTGATTATGGATTAAGAAGGATATGGGAAGAAAAAAATAGAGAATATTAAAAATTAATATAAGAATCAGGAGGTGTAATATGGCAGATAAAAGTTTTGATGTAGTATTGGTGGGTGGAGGGA
>CAZCTP010000011.1:0-42912 GCA_964501575.1 uncultured Thermodesulfobacteriota bacterium | reverse complement strand
AGTTTTTATAAATATATCACAATTTAAAAATATAATCAATCCTTCCTCTGATTTAAAATTGACAAAAGCTTTATATTTACTATAATAATAAAATATAATAAATATTGTTAATTTATATTTATAAAGAATTGTAATATTGGATTATTAAAAAATGTGTAAGAAGTTTTTTGATATAAGGTTATTAAAATGGAAGAGAAAAATGGGCTTATATTTGTGGCAGACCCACATATTGAGAGTAAAAATGAACAGAAATACTTCTTAAGGTTTCTTCAATATATAAAAGTTTGTAAAAATTCTCTATATATATTAGGTGATCTATTTAGTATATGGATAGGAACATTTAAACGTGATTATCACAGATCGGTTATAGATTATCTTGAAAATTTGAAAAATTCTGGAATAAAAATAGGATATGTAGAAGGTAATAGAGATTATCAGATAGCCAAGAAATTCAAAGGAATTATATTCAACGAGGCAGATGATATATTTTTGGAGGAATACTATGCTGGGAAAAGGGTTTATATATCCCATGGAGATCTTGTAAATATAAAGGATAAACAATACAGACTGTGGAGATTGTTGTCAAAAAATAGAATATCATCCTACATTCTTAATATATTTCCAAAGAGATTAAGTAGGGTTATGGCAAATAAAATAGAAAGAATATTGAGAAAAACAAATATTAAGCATAAAAGTTATTTTCCTGAAGAAGAATGTAAATACTTTTCAAAGGAACTTTTCCTAAAAGGATACGATATAGTAATATTAGGACATTTTCATAGAGAGGAAATAATAAAGATTCCAATAGATGGAAAAGAGAAAATTATTTATACCCTACCTGATTGGAAAACTACCCATAGATATTTATTCATAGATAAAAATGGGAATGGAGAATTTAGAGATTTTCTATGATTTTTAAAAATGCTTCTACAACCTTTGAATCAAATTGTGTTCCAGCACATCTCTTAAACTCATTAATAGCAAATTCCTTACCTGGTGCGGGCCTGTAAGGTCTATCTGCTGTCATGGAATCATAAGAATCTGCAACTCCAAGTATTCTTGCCATAAGGGGAATCTCTTCCCCCTTTAATCCATCAGGATAACCCTTTCCATCAACTCTTTCATGATGATGTCTAATAATTGGAAGAATCTCCTTTAATTGGGTAATAGGTCTCAATATCTCTTCTCCTTTTACTGGATGTTGTTTTACCATTTCCCATTCCTCTTCTGTAAGCTTACCCGGTTTATCAAGAACTTTATCATAGGTTCCAACCTTACCTATATCATGGAGTAACGCAGCTGTTTTTAAAAGATCTCGATCCAATTCCTTCATACCCATCTCTTTGGCAATAGCTACAGCATAGTTTGCAACTCTCTCTGAATGCCCTCCTGTCCACTTACTTTTTGCATCTATTGCATTCACAAAAGCAAGTATTAAGCCATTATAAAGTTCTTTAAGATTTTTATAAGCGTGATCAACATCTTTTAACATATTGAAGAAGGCATCCCGACTCTCTATTATCTTTTTTTCTTTTTCTTTTATATTCGTGATATCAATAATAGAATGGACAAAAAGTCTGGGATTTCCATTTTCATCAGTGATAGAAGCAAGTTTAATAGAAAAATAGGAATTTGAAGAAGGATCATAAAGTTCTATCTGCTCCTCGGCACCCTTCAATATGGCTTTGTATAAGGGACAGTTCTTAATAGGCTTATCACTTTTATGAATAATACTGTAACATTTCTTATTTATTAATTCTTTAATAGGTATTCCAAATTTATCAGAAATATATTTATTTGCTCTAATTATATTAAAGCTTTTATCCACCATAAGAACACCGTATGGCATTCCATCAAATGTTTCTTTCCACTCTCTTGAGGCATTTATAAGCTTGGCTTCATATTGTTTTCTTTCACTATTATCCCTTATAATTACATTACTACCTGCAAATTTATTATTCTCATTATATACAGCTTTTAAGTTCATAGAAACAGGTAAAAGCGTTTCACTCTTCTTCTTGAAATAAAGTTCAAGATCTTTTATATATCCATTTTCATTAAGATTAGAATAAACTTTTTCAAAAGTTTCTATGCTTTCATCTGCCAAAAATTCAGGAAGCTTCTCTCCTATTACCTCGCTCTCTTCATATTCCAACATTTCAAGCCACCTATCATTTACATCCATTATAGTTTTATCCTCTGATATTGAAATATAACCATCTGGAGCATTCTGATATAACTCGTAATATTTTTCCTTCAATAAATCAACGTCTTTAATAAGCTTTGTTGTACTCTTATTAACTAAATACCCCAAAGCTGTTGATATAACAGGGATAAATGCTATCATTATATGAAAAAAAATATCATAAGAATGATCAGGATAAAATAAGTGTCTAAATATATTATCTCCGTAGTTATTGTAATCATATAGAATATATGATATTAGGAGAAACCACCCTGAAAGTGTTATAATTAAAGAAAGTCTATATTTCATTATTTTTATATTTCTTTAGTTCACTTTTAAGTTTCTCTATCTCTTCCTTTAATTCCATCATTCTGAGTTCTCTTCCAACGGCAAGCTCATAGAACTCTTCAAGCTCTCTAATTCTCTTTATTAGCTCTTCTTCTGATTTTTTGCGGTCTGTTATATCATTAATTACCTCTATAACAGAAAAAACCTTGCCAGAGTTATCTTTCAATGGATAGGTTTTTATCTCAACCCATATTTTATTACCTTCTCTATCAAAATGATTATGAATAGATATCCATTCCTTACCAGTATCAAAGCTATACTTAGTGGGACATTCCTCTCCTTCTTCATAGCATGGCTTTTTAATCGAATGTGATACTTCATAACAGTGCATCCCCCTTATTTCTTCTAAAACTCTCTTTTCCTGGTCAAGATATGCTCTGTTGGCAAAAGTAATTTTAAAATCAGGACTGATAACCAGAATACCTTCCTTAATTCCTTCAATCACTGAGGAGAAGAAAATCTCACTTTTCACTCTTTCTGTGATATCCCTAAATATTTCAATAATATTTACTACCTCACCTTCATCATCTAAGATAGTTGTCCCTGTTATCTCAAGATTCCTTTCTTTGGGGTGATAAATCGGGATAATTGTCTTAGATTCACCTTTCTTAATGATTTCATCATATAAGCAGGTAGATTCTATTGAACTACAAGGGATGGAATATTTTTTAGAGATTTTCCTGCAATCTTCACCAATAATAGTATCTTCCGAAACTCCAAAATATTCAAGAAATACTCTGTTTGCAAAGATAATCTTGAATTTTCTATCTATAACCAAGACACCATCCTGCACATTATCTATGATCTTTCTCATGATTAAGATATTCTCTTTCATCTACAAAACTCCTTCCAATATTTTAGAATCAAGTTTCATAATAAAAGAAAACTTCCTAAAAACCATAGATAATCTGACTTTATTAACCTGTAAATAGAAAAATAAATCCAATAGACGCAAGAAACTTGCCATCTTTGGAAATATAATATCATATTAAAAATAATAACATATAGCGAGATAAAAATACAGTAAAAAACTTTACAGAAACTTACAGGATATACTCCTCTGCTATTCTTCTTCTATTTCGTCTCTTCTTCTATATGCTAAAGTCTTCCATTTTTCTGGTTCAAGAAATGCATTTTCAAGGAGCTTACCAAGCATAGTCAGTAGATATAGAATACCTTTATAGCCTGTTGACGGATAGGGGATAAAGTTGAATGTCCCAAGAACACTATATAGACCGGCAAGTGTAAGATGGGCTATACCATAGCCTTCCATCAATGATTTTTCCTGAGTCTGACCTATAGAAAATTCTACCTTTGCATCTTTAGCAGCATCAGCAACCTGTATATATAACGGATTTTCAAGAACTATAGAGTCATGATATTTAAGTAGGTCTTTTAATATTCCCTTTGCTCTATTGATTGCATCATCAGTATCTCCATATAAAGCAATAACAGCAGGATATATCGCAAGGTCATAGAAAATAAAATTAGCAAAGGATGCTGCCCAAGTTGCAGGACCAATAACTACCGCATATTTTGATGATAACCATGTCTGAAGCCATGTGGAGTTATATAAGAACCTTAATCTGTTAAGAACTTTTTTCTCATTCTTCAGAAATTCTTCTGCCTTTTTCCTCTTACCAAATCTATCTGCAATTGAATAAAACCAGTCTTCTGTATTAGCTACTCCTATAGGCAATGGAATATCAAGGCCTATTCTTTCAAAGCCATATTCTTCTTCATACTTATTAAGCTTAGGTAGATTCTCATAGGTTAAATACAAATTCACCTTTGCATTATTAAATCTTTTAATCTCTTCTACAGAAGTATTATAAGTAAGAGTGGAATTTACAGATACATCTATTGCTTCAAGATACCTTTTTATCTCTTCCACATCGTATATCCAGTTTGAAGACCCCATTAGGAATGGAGCTATTATATTTACAGAGTTTTCGTCTCTACTCTTGCTATCCTCGGCAAATGCTTTTAATATTATATCAAACGCATCATCAACCCCGGTAGAGGTTAATCCTTTAAAGCCTGCATCATCCAATATAAATATTCTTGTATCATACTCTCTTTGATACTTTTGTATAATTGTCTCTACTGGATCATTTATTAAAGAACCCGTGCATCCATTTATTATAAAGAGTTGTCGAGGCCTCCATTTCTCCATAATCCATTTAACAGTCTTATCTAATTTTGGCCCCCCTCCATATATAACATCGTGCTCCAATAACCCGGTAGCAATAACAGGCGTATAGTTTGTGATAGAATGATCTGACCTCATCCATCTTGACGTCCATCCACATCCCGGAGAACCATGAATTAATATTGCACTTTTCTTAAGACCACTTACTGCCAGAGTAGCACCACCCAAGGCACATATTTGGGATGAATCCCTACATATGTGCTTTTCATAATAAGTTTTCTCCATTCCCATTTTATACCCCCTTGAGCCTTCCTAAAAGTGTGGGTCTATCTTTTCTTTTCGCCATTTTTATAGCATTTATAACATCCTTTGCAAATCTCTCTGCCCCCCTAAATCCTCCTCTTCTCCCAGGTGCTGCCCTATTCTTATTACAATGTATAGCAGTAGTAACTCTTGCAAAGTTTGATGGATCAAAAACCGGAATATCCCATTCGTCTGCAATAGCCCTTGGGAAAACATCCCCAATATATAATATAACATCCTCTGGATTTAGCCCTAAGCCTTCAATCACTTCTATGGGTGAAAGCCTCCTGTGATACGCATACATATCTGTGTGAACTATAAGTGGATCAAATCCGTCCTCAAGGGCAAAAGCTACATGATGAAACTTCCCTTTAACCTCAATGGATGGTATATTAAATATTATCGGCTCCATACCCAAATCCTTTGCCATCCTTCCCCAGGCAATATTCCTTCCCACAGATGACATAGGATCACCTCCATCTTGAAGTACTATCTTTCCTTCTACAACCCTCTTTGCAGCTTCCCACACATCTTTTATTCTGGCGTACTCTTCATCTATTACTCTTTTTGCTTCCTTTTCAAGACCAAAAAATTCTCCAACCTCCATCAGCCATTTACTTATAGCAGTAACCCCTAAGGGGTTGAATCCTTTACCATGGGGAATACCAAATCTTTCCTGCATAATCTTAGCCATTGGGTAACCCCACTGAGGACATACAAAAGTATTAAATTCAGCCTCTGGAGCCCTTTTAAATGCTTCTATTGGGACAGACTGAAGTAGAACAGAATTTACTTTTACTCCCATCTTATTAACAAGCCTTTCAAGCTCAGAGCTCTCTTCAGGGAAATTCCCTTTAGCATAATGAACTTCTTTAGCCATTCCAAGTATATTTATAGACCTTGGATTTTTACTTTTTGGTTCTTCAAACAGATTAGATAGCATCTCGGATAGATATATATTAGGCTTTCCTGCAAAATAATGTGTAAAACCTTCAGCTCTCAGAACCATAAGCTCAGATTCAACAGAATCTCTTACTTCCTCTACTATATCTTCTACAGGTTCTCTTGTAACTCCTGCACAACATGTAACTAATATATACATCATTTTTGGTTTATATATCTTATCCACCTCTAAGATTGCCTCTTTGAGTTTTTCTTCAGCTCCCAATACTGTATCAAGAGCATTCATATCTGTGACAGGGGTAAATCTAAATGGAGCACCATGATACTGGCTGATGTATGTAATAAGAAATGCCCTTTCATTACCCGTACATCCCTGGGGACCATGAACCAATACCACCGAATCAGGATGAGATAAATGATAACTTATTACCTTATATGTACACCAATGCGTATAAAATCCTTCACAGTCCTTATATCTCCCTTCAGTCTTAGGATTGGGAGTTATAGCAAATATTTCACTCATTCTCTTTAATTCCATCTTCCCCATGACTATCTCCTAATAATTTTCAGATAATGAAATTTCATCAAGTGAAATCTTTTTTGATTCATATTCATCTTTTGTCCTCTTCCAGTTTTCATTCACGAATCTTTTAAAGTCATCAAGAGAAACCTTTCCCTCTTTTTTTGCCTGGCTATGCAATTTCCCTAATAGTTTTCTTCTTGGTCCAGGTTTTTCACAATATCCACCAAGAAATACAGCCGTGACACAGGTACCCGGGATCTCATCAGGGAGGGTTTCATCTGGCTTTTTATTTGGTTTTTTCTTTAACATTACATCTCCATTCTTGGATAAATCTTATATTATAATACTTAAAAATCTTAATCTTTACTCCTTAATCTTTCTCTCTTTTTGCGCAACTCTTCTTGGGATTCCTTATGCTCAGGGTCAGGAATAGGAACATCTAAGGGACATGCCTCAGCACATCGTGGAGAATCGAAATCACTTACACATTCAGTGCATTTATCAGGATCAATTACAAACTTTGTATCTCCTTCACTAATTGCCTTAGTAGGACATTCCACCTCACAGGTTCCACAAAAGATACAATCATCTGTAATCTTATATGCCATTTTTATCATACCCCCTGTTTTAACTTCTTTATACTCAAAGATTCTAAGAATGTATCTACTTGTTTCCTGACTCTAACCATATCCAGATCCCTTGGATCAGCATCATTACCTTCATATGCAATAGCAGGAATACCTGCCTCCACTAATGCTTTCCTATCTTCAACTGAAGTTAATGCCTGCATAGTACATCCACGATTAATATGGAGTATTGCTCCGTCCGCTTTCCACCCTTTAGCAACAGATTCCAAAAGCTGATGTATTACTCTCCCACTTGTAGTAACATATATTGACTCGGTATCGAAATGACTTTTATACCAGGCTAATGCTCTAACAGCTTCTTCTCTATTAGAAATCCTCATACCAGCTTCTTCCGGAGTTGGAGTAGGAATAAGGTTCCCATCATCGTCAAATCTCCATCCCCCTGCAAGAAGGAAAACATAAGGGGATCCAACAGAAATAACCCCATAGGTTCTTTCAAAGTATCTCCATAAGGTGAGATATGGCCAGGGTGGAATAGCATCTGTTATAACCCTAAATCTTTCATTAGCTACAGCAGCGATTCCCTTTTCTACCCTTTCTTCTACCTCTTCTAATAGATTTTTATAGAATATTATAGTTTCGTCTTTAAAAGGAATAGTTAAATTTGGAACAACAAGAGAATACATTGTCTTTTCATCTAAAGGTGCAGGTATGTTCTTATTAAGAAGGCATATCTTCGCCCATAGGTTGAAAGATTTACATTCATTAATTACTGACTTTATAAATAATTCATCATTAAATTTTCTTTTTGTAATCTTTTCTGTCCACTCAATAAACTCCAGAGCCTGCTCTGAATAATATTTAATCATAGCTTCAGTATTAAACGGATAAAACTTTGGTGTATCAAAACTATAACTCGGGATGTTCTTATATTCGCTCATAAGCTGAATCCACTTAGCATGGCAGGGAGCCAATGAAGTAGAAGTGATGAAGTCAGGCATTGGCCACTCATCTAAAATTGTTCCATCAGGCATAACAAACTTATCAATGATCATAGCCCCCAATACATTCTTAGTATATCCACATATTTCTCTTCCCAATCCAAATTTCTCACATGCTTCAAGACATTTTATACTGAAGTCTGTATGCCATGCACTTTGACCTGCAAGGGGCTCTATTCCCATAATATATGTATCTTCTCCAAGCCCTGTAGAGAACGTAATAGTCCCTCCTGTGGCAGAAATAACTCTAATCCCTCCTTTTTTCTTTGCATCTACATAATCTTGGAAAACTTTATCTCTCAATTTTTTGGCTTCACTCCATATCTTTAAAGGCGCTGTTTTATATTTGTCTTTAAACTCGCTCATATAAACCTCCTTTTGCTTTAAGAAATTATTTAGAAGAGCTCCAGCAATGTCTCAAGCAATGCTTCAACACGAATCTTAATCTGCCCTTCAGGAAGTGTTATATCAAACTCAAGATCTAAAGTAGGTATATTATCTTTTTCCAATAACTTTGAAAGAGCAGCATTATCTGTCTGATGTGGATGACAAAACTTTTGGTTCATAAGAATAACAGCTTGAGCTTTATAGTCTCTGTATAAACGGAATATAAAAGGAAATCTTCTCCTTTTCGGCCAATCTTTATTAGGGCATGGTGGACGATGATTATATCTAATAGATATCGCCATAAGTCTATCGGCTTGGGGTGTAACATCATTAAAGTTGTATCTGAGCCCAGTACATGTATCCTCGATTACAAAGGTTGCGGGGAGGGATAGTCTATCTTCAACCAATCTCATGAATTTTCTATCAGTATTTATACTTCCTACCATCATAAGTCTTGCTCCTGTTTCGCGATTAAGCTTTCTATCAGGTAGTTCTTTAAGTAATTCTTCCATTGCTTTATTATGTTCATCTTTATCAACTACCTGACATGAAAGGATTAGATCCAGGATTTCTGCTCCAGTAATCGGTGGATTGTCCTTCTTACGGAATTCATAAATTTCTCTGGTAAGCTTCCTATTAAGATTATATACCTCGATAGCATGATCTAAGTCTTCATCTGTAATGGTTTTACCAATCCATTCTTCAATAGAATTCTTTAATAGAATCAGTTCTTCTTTTAAATATTCAAACCTTCCTATAGTCTGAGTACTATGAGGAACTGCTATAAAATGACTATATTCAACGGGTATATGCTTTTCCCATATCCAGTAAATCTGTCCGGTATGTAGACAGGTCTGCCCCATCACTATACCATCAAGATAATCATACTTTCCCATTAGTCCCTGTCCCAGACAATCTCTGCAAAAAGAACAGGATATATTTGAAAGGATATGGGGTTCCACAAGATCACAGCGTTCATGACCTCCTATAATTCTTACTGGAAGAACACCAGCTGCATAAAATACCTCTTCAGGAACATAAGTACATAGATACCCTACAACTTTCCTTCCGGTTCTCTTCTTCCATTCTCTTGCATATTCATGTCTATTCTCAATCCAGTTACTAAATTTTGCAATACTTCCAGACATACAAACCTCCTTTGGAGTATTAGATTTACCAATTCTATCAAAAACAGTCACTCTCTCTTAAGTAATTAAATAAAACAAACCTTATATTAAAAACTTTATTATTTACTTTTTATGCATATTCTATGCCAACAATAAATAAGATTATATGCGATATTTTTAAAAACCGAATCCTATATATGGGGTATATATGCCTCCATATAAAAAATTTAAGCCACTATTAAAGATTATTATGTCTATTTCAAATATGGGGCATATTTTTATACAAAGAGGTATACGTGCCACACTTATTTTCTTCTTGCTCATTTCAATCAGCAACAGGTTTACTCTCATATCTTTTAATGTCTGAAATGCCTAACTCCAGTAAATATCATGCTCATATTATGCTCATTTGCAGCTTTTATAACCTCTTTATCTCTTATAGATCCCCCAGGTTGGATTATTCCGGTTATACCAACCTCACTAGCTATATCTACAGAATCTCTAAATGGGAAAAATGCATCTGATGCCATAACAGATCCCTTTATAGGAATATTTGCCTTCATAATAGCTATCTTCACAGAGTCTACTCTACTCATCTGCCCTGCCCCAATACCTATGATCTGACCATTTTTAGCAAATACTATACCATTAGATTTAACGTATTTACAGACCTTCCATGCAAAATTCATATCTTCCATTTCTTCTATAGTAGGTTTCCTCTCTGTAACAATTTTTAATTCTTTAATCAAATCCAAATCTCTATCTTGAACAACTATCCCACCAAAAGCCTTTCTTATATCATATATTCCATCTTCTTTACGTTTGTTCATTTTTAAAATTATAATATTTTTCTTTGTTTTAAGAATATCCAATGCATCATCTCTATATTCTGGAGCTATTACACCTTCAACAAATATAGAAGTAATTTCCATCGCAAGTTCTTTATCAACTATACCATTAATTCCTACAATACCACCAAAAGCAGACATCGGATCACATTCTATTGCCTTTTTATAAGCATCAATAAGACTTACATCAGATTTTGCAAAACCACAAGGATTATTATGTTTTATTATTACAGAGACTTTTTCATTAAATTCTTTAAGGATATTTACAGCACTATCAAAATCTAATATATTATTATAGGAAAGTTCTTTGCCATAAAGCTTAATAAAAGGATTTACCGGAAGAATTCCATAAAAAGCAGCTTTTTGATGAGGATTCTCTCCATATCTCAAATCAATAATTTTTGAAAATTGTAGATTTAATGTCTCTGGAAATTTTATACTTTCGTTCAATGAACTTAAATAATTGGATATATAATCATCATATCCTGCTGTTAACTTAAAACCCTTTTTAGCCAATTTAAATTTCGTATTTATAGATAATTCTCCATTATTTATATTCATTTCGTTAATAACATCTTCATAATCAGCTGGATCAACAATTACAGTCACATACTTATAGTTCTTTGAAGCGGCTCTTATCAAGGTAGGACCTCCAATATCTATCATTTCTATAGCTTCTTCTAAAGTTCCTCCTTTTTTAACTGTATCCTCAAATGGATATAGATTAACAACAACCATATCTATAGGATCAATACCCTGTTCTCTCATATCTTCATCTCTAAATCCTAATATTCCAGCATGAATCTTTGGGTGAAGGGTTTTGACTCTACCTTTAAATATTTCAGGAAAATCAATATAATCAGAAACATTTATTACCTCTATGCCTTTCTCTTTAAGCAATTTATATGTCCCACCAGTTGAAATAATTTCTATTCCAAGATTCTTCAATCCTTTAGCAAATTCTACGATCCCTTTCTTATCATATACACTTATAATTGCTCTTTTTACCATCATGCCTCCATATTAATTCCCTTTATAAATAATTCTTCAAATTCTTTATTTCCAGAGAGTTCGATATATTCAATGTTCTTTGAAATATATTCTACCTCTCTTAATAGTTCATTCGAAATAATTACTAATTGAGCCCCCTTTAATGAGGTATTCCCAACAAATAATATTTTTTCACAAAGCTCTTCAGGTATTAAGCCTATATTTTTTAGACTCTCTTTTCTTATATTCTCCCCAAATAGACCAGCAATAAATAACCTATTTATTGCCTTATCATCAAGACTACATGCTCTTTTTAATATCTCAATACCAGCCCATATTGCACCTTTTGCCAATTGAACCATTCTAACATCACTCTGAGAAACAGTAATTGTAATATTTTTATCTCGGTATATAATAAATTCATTATCTGTATCATTTTCTATTATTCGTAGATAAAGATTATTATATATTTCTTCTCTATTTTTTATTCTACCTGAAGGTTCTATTACCTCGTTTTTAAATAATTCAGCTACTATATCTATTATACCTGTTCCACAAATGCCCTTTGGAGAGATATCACCCTTTACATTTATAATAACTTCACTATCTTTAATCTCAACTCTTTCTATAGCTCCATCTTCCCATCTCATTCCATTTTTTATACCAAAGCCTTCAAGGGCTGGGCCAGCAGGAGCTGAAGTAGCAAATATCTTGTCCTTTGACCGGAGTATAATCTCACAATTTGTCCCTATATCTAACGCTAAGCTTATATCGCGGTCTTTATGAATACCGGTTGCAAGTATCAATCCTACAGTATCTCCTCCCAAAAATCCACTGATTATAGGCATAATTATAACCTTTCCGTCTTTATTTATATTAACACCAATCTCATCAGGAGATAATATTTTGGGATCAAAAAATAGAGGTCTATATGGAGCAATACCTATAGATATTGGAGAGAATCCAATTACTATATGTTCCATTACAGGATTACCGGATATAGAAAGCTTGATAATATCATCACTTGAAATATTAATTAAAGATATAAATTCTTCAATAATATCATTAATTTCTTCAATAACCATTTTTTGCATCTCTTTAAGAGATTCTTTTTTATCAATAATTGCTTTCACCCTGGATAAAACATCTGTCCCATAAGAAATCTCTGGATTTATTCTCGATTTTTCTATAAGAACTTTTTTATCTGAAAGGCCTATTAGGGAAGCTGCGATATTTGTTGTTCCAAGGTCAATGGCAACTCCAAATTTCATGGAATTTTTAAATAAAGGAGTTTCAAGTATTTATTGTTCTTATTCTTCCCAACTTCAAATAATCCCTTAAGGATGGAAAACTTTCCCCCCTCCTTGTTCTTTTCATAATTTACAAGGAAGGAAAGGCTAATATTCCTCTGGGGTCCCTTTTTTATATCTGAATATAATCCCCAAAGTATTCTTAATTCTATATCGCCTTTCCAATTTTTATTATAATCGTATATCCTTAAAAGTGGCCCATAATTTCGTTCAAGACCTTCATCATCCAAAGGGAGTAATTCAGGAAAATGGACTTTTATATTGTTTTCTTTATCACGTTTATAGCTAAATAATGGCCATATCCATATAGACTTAGTTTCCTTATTATCTTTTTTCCATCTTTCTATCTTATATCTATCTATGATTAAAAAACTTCTTGTAGTTCCTTCATAATTTTCATTATGTTCTTTTTTATATTGATAGATTGGCCAAAGTGTATAATAACTATCAAGATCCTTCCTATACTTATATCCATATATTGGGAAGATTCTTAATATATCTATATCATCTCCTTTACCCCTTTGATAAAAGGGCCATGGAGCATCTCTTAACGTAAAGTTATTTCTCTTATCCTCTGAATAATTAAAAAATGGCCATAATATACTTCTTGTTTTTACATTTTTTGACTTATCAGAAACATAGAATGGTAGTATTGCGAAATATTTCCTCGGAGAATCGGTATCCAGATCTCTGGTCTGAATATGGATAAATGGCCATAATATAAATTTCTTTAAAAACCTATCTTTCTTCTTCTCATAGCCATATAATGGAAATATTCTGAATCCATTATAATTTTCTCCTTTAGAAAAAGAGAATATAGGCCATATTATATTATGTGTTGTTGAATCCTCTCCTTCTGATTTAGAATATAATGGCCATAGGAGAAAACTTATTTTATGTTTCCCAAATCTATCTTTTATATTTCCATACAGTGGGAATATCCCCCAATACTTATCTCCCTTCTCTGTCCTCCCCCAGAATATAGGAAATAAGTCAAAATTTTTCTTATTTTTTTCTGTTAAATCCTTCTTTGATGAAAATAAGGGAATAAGATATACTTTCCTTTCAAGCTTTGTCTTTCTATATCCACCTAAAGGATACAAAAAATCTATTCCCTTCTTATCCTTATCTTCAAACTTTGAGAAGAATGGACGAAATGTAAATTCTTTCCTTTCTCCATCCCTCTTTACAGATATAAACGGATAATGGGAATTAATTGAAGCACAGTCCTGAAGAATTAAAATCAAAAAAATATAAGCTATATATTTACCCATTCAGTCAACAACTGTTCCAACAACAATTCCTAAAGTAGTAAGCGGAATCTGTTCTTGTATACCTTCTGTAGACTTGTTTACATTTTTTAAAGCCCTTCTGGCATCATCATAGAGCTCTTTATCATTAACAAGCTTACCTAAGGTTCCTTCACCTTTTTCTATCTTCTTTGCTATTTTGTTAAGATTTTCAAAAGTTTCCTTCGCTTCATCATATAGTTTCCTATCACTCATAAGCTTCCCAAGAGTCCCCTCACCCTTCTCCATCTTCTTCGCTATCTTATTTAGACTCTCTAAAGTCTCTCTTGCCTGATCATAAAGCCGTTTATCATTAACAAGCTTGCCCAATGTACCTTCACCTTTTTCTATCTTCTTTGAAATATTGTTAAGACTTGCTACCATATTCTTAGCATCGTTTGATATTTTTGGAAGGTCCCTCGAAAACTTATCAAGGTTTGTTATAAGGGTATTTATCTTATTCTCATTATTTTTGATTATATTCTTCAGATCAGTTGTTACTTCCTTTATATTCTCTACAATATTCTTTACAGACTTTTCTCCTTCTTTTCCACCGAGAGCCTTACTCAACGGCCCTGTAACAGATTTTATATCTGTCGCTATAGAACTTAATTGGGAAACAACCTGATCAATATCAACAGGAGGAGCTCCTTGAGCTATAAATCCATCTGGTCCAACATTTTCTTTTAAAACACCCTGTTCTATCTCTATATATTTTTCTCCAAGTAAACCCTCTGTCCTAATATATACCTTTGCCCCTTTCCTTATCTTAATATCCTTTTTTATATTCATGGCAACCCTTGCTTTCCCATTCTTTAAAGATATATCACTAACCCTGCCTATATCAACTCCCGCAATTCTAACAAGTGAATTCCTAACCAATCCTTGAGCAGAATCTAAATCTGCAAAGATTGTGTATCCTTTTTTTGCACCAATCCCTATCTTCTCCACCCTTATTGTCATATATGCCAGAGCTATAAGCCCTAATACCACAAAAATCCCTACTTTTGTCTCTGTTCTTAACCCCTTCATCTGATACCTCCTATTAATTTATTATTCCCTTGTAATAGGACCCTCAGCATTCCCCTGAATAAATTGTTGGACTATCTCGTTTTTAGAATTTTTTATTTCGTCAGGGCTCCCACTCTCTATTATTCTACCCTTGTAAAGCATTGCTATTCTATCAGCTATTTTATAAGCACTCACCATATCATGAGTAATAGCAATAGATGTAATACTCAATTTTTCTCTCATTTCAATTATCAGATTATTTATTGCATCAGCCATTATAGGATCAAGGCCTGTTGTAGGTTCATCATAGAGAATAATTTCGGGCTCCATAGCAATCGCTCTTGCAAGACTCACCCTCTTTTTCATGCCTCCACTTAATTCCGAAGGCATTAAATTTTCAACATTTTTAAGCCCTACTAATTTTAATTTCTCGATAGCTATTTCTTTTATTTCATGATCCTTTAATTTTGTATGCTGTTTTAAACCAAATCCCACATTTTCCCAAACACTTAATGAATCGAATAAAGCTCCACCTTGGAAAAGCATCCCAAATTTTTTCCTCAATTCATTAAGCTCATTCTCATTCATCGAAGTAACTTCCTCTCCATCTACATATACTTTTCCTTTTTCAGGTTTAAGTAGCCCTATTATACACTTTATAAAAACGCTTTTTCCAGCTCCACTTCCACCGATAACAACTATACTCTCTCCCTTAGTTATGTCAACTGAAAGCCCCCTTAATACATGATTATCCCCAAATGATTTATAAATATCTTTAACTGCTATCTTTATATCATTCATATCATTCATGACTCAGAATAATAATGCCGTAATAAAGTAGTTAAATACAAGTATCAAAAGAGAGGATATTACAACTGCTTTTGTTGTAGCTTTTCCAACTCCTTCTGCCCCACCCTTTGTAGAAAACCCCTGGTAACAACTAACTGTCGCAATTATCATACCGAATATAACAGCCTTTAAGAGACCTGTATATATGTCATTAAGCTCCATATAATCCCACGTTCTTCTAATATATATTGTAGAATTACTTCCCAACACCTTTACACTTATAAAATAACCCCCAATTATTCCTATAATATCTGCAAATACTGTTAAAAGCGGCATAACCACAAGTGCTGCAATAAATCTTGGAACAACTAAGTATTTTATAGGATTTGTAGCTAATGTATAAAGAGCATCTATCTGTTCAGTAACCTGCATTGTTCCAAGCTCTGCAGCCATAGCAGATCCTACTCTCCCAGATACCATAAGAGCAGAAAGCACAGGCCCCAGTTCTCTGGTCATCGAAATAGCTACAACACTTCCAACAAAGGCTTCAGCATTAAATCTCTTAAAACCAGTATAACTCTGAAGAGCTAATACCATACCTGTAAATGCTCCAGTTATTATGACTACCGGGATAGAATTAGTTCCAACCTCTTCAAACTGCTTTAATATATTCTTTAGATTAAGAGGTGGACGGAATAACCACATTATTGTCTTAATAAAAAGAACTACTATATTCCCAGCTTCTTCAACGAATTTTATAACAAATGACCCTATAAAATTAAATATTGTCAGCATAGTAATTTACCATCCTTTGTATATCTTCTTGGGATCCTTGATCCTATAGAACATAAAATTTCATAGGGGATTGTTCCTATATCTTCAGCCATCTCCTCAACAGAATTTTCACAATCTCCGCTTTTACCTATTATAACAACTTCATCTCCAATCTTAGCTCCATCTGCATCTGTAACATCAACCATTATAAGATCCATACATACTACTCCTACTATTGGCACTCTCTTCCCTCTTATTATAACATAACCTTTATTGGAAAAAAATCTGCTATATCCATCTCCATAACCTATTGGAATAGTTGCAATCAAACTATCTCTATTTGTCACAAAACTTCTCCCATAACTTATACTATACCCCTTTGGAATATTTTTCAACTGAATAATTGAACTTTTTAGACTTAAAACAGGCTTTAGTTTTATTTTCCCTTTTAAACAATGTGAAGGATATATTCCATATAACATAAGACCCGGACGCACCATATTATATATCGAATGATCAATATATATAATAGCTGAACTATTTGCGATATGCTTATACTTCGGATAAATGCCTAAGGATTCTATTTCTTTTATAATATGGTTAAACCTATTAATCTGTTCCAAGGTATACGGAAGCTCTTCTAATTTATCAGCAGAAGATAAATGAGAAAATATTCCCTCTATATTGATATTTTTTAATTTAGTTAATTCCAAAAAAAACTCTCTAATCTGATCGGGGCTTATTCCTAACCTCCCCATTCCTGTATCTATTTTTACATGTATATTAATTACATTATTGGTGCTTTGGGAAAGTTTTTTTGCTGTTTCTATATCGTATATAGCAGGGGTCAAATTATAATTTATAACACGCTCTATATCCTCATTAAATATTCCATTTAATATTAATATAGGCTTTTTAATCCCGGCTTCTCTTAATTCTATTCCCTCCTCACATATTGCAATACCTAAGAAATCGACTCCTAATCTCTCCAGTTCCTTTGAAATTTCTCTTATTCCATGACCATAAGCATTTGCTTTAACAACGGATAATATACTGACGTCATTTCCTATTCTTCTTCTTACCTCTTTATAATTATACTCCAAAGCATCCAAATCTATGTAAGCAAAAGTAGGCCTTCCCATATTAAAAATAATTATCATATTTGAATAAATAAAAGTCAAGAAGAAATACTATGAGCATAATCTATAGCAAATTATGGTCAAGCTGGAACTTCACTCCATACTCTAACCCCTGAAGCTTCACCAGGGGACTGACCTGCCAAATTTAAATCTTGTTACAAAAATTAATTTATGATATTAAAAAAGTGTGGGAGGATATTCCTTTCAAATGTTTGACTTTAAAATGTTTCAAAAGGGATGGAGATAGAATAATAAAATAGCTGGAGAAAAAATGGAATATAAAAAGTCTTATAAAAAATCTCTTGAAAAGGTTATAGATTTTATTACCTTTGTTAACTTACCTATAAGAAAAAAATTTATATTATTTTCGGTTGGAGTCCTTTCCTGGTTTATTATTATGTGTGCTATAAATATAGCAACAATCTTATACATAGATTCAAGGTTTGGTGAAATTGTAAATTATGTTATACCCCATGATAGGATTACACAAAAGATTATAAGAAAACTTAATGATGTAAACATTAATTTGATAGAGATAACGGAAAAATCCGATATTAAGGATGTAATTCAAATAAGGGATTTGGCTAAAAATAGACTGTTAGATATAAAATTTTTCCTTACCACCCTTATTACGGGAGGTCAGATTAATGACATTCAGAGGAAAGATAATAAATTAATAGAAAGTTTAAAGGTTAGTCCTGTAAAGGAGGATTTAAAAAGCAAAAAATATGTAAATGAATTGCTTCCAATGATAAATACTCTGATAGAAGGAGTGGATAACTTTGCTAAGATAAAAATTGACACTTTAAATAAGAATATAGGTGATCAAAATAAACTTAAAGAAAAAATCGGTGAATATCAGCATCTTATTTCTATCGCAAGTTCATTATCCAATAATTATTCTGCCACTATTGGGAAATTGTATAATATAAATTCTGATAGGATCAGGTCTGCAATTATATATACTTCTGTCACTATCACCGGTGTTCTTTTGATCGCAATCTTTCTTCTTATATTATTCACTGTATGGATATCAAACGCGATTGCTAATCCTATTAAATCTATTGTTGGACAGATACGATCCCTTGAAGAAGGGGAGATAGATCTGAGCAAAAAGCTCGCAATTAAATCAAAAGATGAGATAGGGGTCCTTTCAAAGGAGTTTAATTCTCTCATGGAATCAATATATAACATAACGACCTTTAAAAAGATTATTGAGGAAGATGAATCTCTTGAAGATGTTTACTCACGTTTAGGGAAGATATTTGTTGAAAACTATGGGCTAAAGGAATTTTTTATATATGAAGTTTCAAACAGTCAAAATAAAATTAAACCCGTCTACCCTATTATCCTATCAAATAGTGAAATCTTCTGCAATGAGGATATTCTTAATAATTGTGAGCTATGCAGAGCAAAAAAAACAGGTCATATAATATCCTCAATAGATTATCCTAATTTATGTAAACAGTTTCGTCCAGATATTGAAAAAGAGCATATCTGCATCCCTATGATAATCGGTGGAAGCACCGGAGGAGTTGTTCAGTTCCTTTTTGATAAAGATGATATTGATAAAGATGAGATATATAGAAAGATATTAAAGGTTGAGCAGTACCTCAAGGAATCCCTCTCTGTGATTGAAGCCAAAAGACTCATGGATACATTAAGAGAATCGGCTTTAAAGGATGCTTTAACAGGTCTTTATAATAGAAGATTTTTACAAGAATATACAGAAACACTTGTAGCAGGAACTTTAAGGAGAGGCAAAAATATAGGATTGCTAATGTGTGATCTGGATTACTTTAAACAGGTTAACGATCTCTATGGACATAATGTAGGAGATACAGTGCTCAGAGAGACTTCAAATATAATTAAAAGAAGTATTAGAGAATCTGATCTATTAGTGAGATTTGGAGGGGAAGAATTTCTTGCCCTATTGGTTGATATTAATGAAGAGGAAGGAATAAAAGTTGCTGAAAAAATAAGGATTAATATGGAAGAAGCAAAAATAAAAATACCCGATGGAATAATCAAGAAGACTATAAGTATTGGAGTGAGTGAATTCCCTCTGGATACCCAGAGCTTCTGGCAGGCAATAAAGTTTGCTGATGTTGCTCTTTATAAAGCAAAGGAGCTCGGGAGAAATAGGTCTGTTAGATTTACCCCGGATATGTGGAAAGAAGAAAGCTTTTAGCCCATAAATACATGAAAAGAGAGTCATTTATTTTAATTTTTCTATATGTTATTATTTTTAATATCCTCGGATATCTACTTAATGGGTTAAAGATTTCTCTTCCATTATCAATATTCTTTCCTGTATTTGCACTAACTATTGGTGATAGAATTATAATCACCACTAACAGAGGAAAGAAAATAAAAAATAATCCGATTATAGATAGTATACTCAATGAAATTCCATATAATGATGAAATAAAAATATATATCATAGATGATAATTCAATAAATTCTCTCTCTACACTTTCATCCATTGCATTGACAGAAGGGCTTATAAATAAATTAGACAGAGATGAGATTAAAGGGGTATTAGCCCATGAAATATATCATATAAAGAATGGTGATTCAAAGTTTTTAACTCTTCTGGCTATCCTTGTGGGATTTATTCCATTTTTATGTGACTTTTTAAGAAGATTTACAAGTTTTTCAAAGGGAAAGAGTAAAAAAGCAAAGAATGAAAGGTTAGCTGGAGGAATATTTCTTCCTATAATAGTAACGATGCTTTTGATATTAGCACCAATATTTACATTTATATTAAAATTAATACATCCAAAGCGTGTGGATTATTCAGCTGATAGATATTCATATAATATTACAAGTAGCTTAATTTCTGCAATTAATAAGGCTTTAATAGATGAAGAAGAGTTTGAGATAGCAAATAGAGGAATTCAATATCTATATTTTATTAATCCCTTTGATAAGAAAGATATAGAAAAAAGATTAAAGAGGTTAATATGAGGAAGAAGAATAAGTTTATAATTGTTTCATTAATAATAATTATATCTCTTATATACCTCATCTACACCGGGATGAAAGAAACTACCGTATATTACCTGACATTGAGTGAGTTGTTTAGCAAAATTGATTCAATAAAGAATAAAGGGATAAGAGTTTCTGGGAAGGTTGTTAAAGGCTCGATCAAGAAGGTAGGTGATCTTAACATAGATTTTATTATTACAGATGGTAAAAGAAAACTTCCCGTTTCATATAAGGGTATAGTACCAGATACATTCAAGGAAGGAATAGATATAGTTGTAGAAGGATATTACAATGACAATATATTTAATGCCAATAATATCCTTGTAAAATGTCCATCCAAATATGAGGCAAAGATTAAATGAGTGAGATAGGATATTCATCCCTTCTTTTTGCCTTTTTTTTCTCTATATATTCTATAATCTCTCTAATTATAGGAATAAAAAAAGAGAAACAAGAATTTATAAAAAGCGGTAAAAACTCTTCAATTGTTGTCTCTATATTATTAACCATTTCTTCAATCTCTCTTATATACCTACTTATTATAAAGGATTTTAGTATAAGATATGTTGCTGAATATACAAGTAAAAGTTTACCAATTCTTTATGCGATATCAGCATTCTGGGCGGGGCAGGACGGATCAATCCTATTCTGGGTCTGGATCCTATCCCTATTCTCAATGATTCTTATAGTTCAAAATAGGAAAAGAAATAGAGCAATTATCCCCTATGTATTATCTATAATTATGGCAATAGAGCTATTCTTTATAATATTACTCTTATTTGTATCATCCCCTTTTGAAATATTAACATTTATGCCGGCTGATGGTCTGGGATTGAATCCTTTGCTTCAAAATCCCGGAATGTTATTCCATCCGCCAACTCTCTATCTTGGGTATGTAGGTTTCTCTATACCATTTTCCTTTGCAATGGCAGCTTTAATAAAAGGAGATTTGGGTGAAGATTGGATAAGAAGTACAAGAAGATGGACCCTATTTTCCTGGTTTTTTCTTGGAGCTGGAAATCTATTGGGGGCTGAATGGGCATATACAGTCCTCGGATGGGGAGGCTATTGGGGTTGGGACCCTGTTGAAAATGCCTCACTTATGCCATGGATTACAGGAACAGCTTATTTACATTCTGTCATGATCCAAGAAAAAAGAGGAATGTTAAAGATATGGAACATTGTATTAATTATTTTGACCTTTATATTAACTATATTAGGGACATTTATAACAAGAAGTGGAATAATCTCATCTGTTCATTCCTTTGGAGAATCGAATTTAGGGCCGTTCTTCTTAATATTTCTAATAATTGTTGTTACCTTTTCTTTAGTCCTTTTATTTAATAGAATCCATATACTAAAGAGTGTAAATATGCTCGAATCCTTTATATCAAGAGAGAGTAGTTTCTTATTTAATAACCTTATACTTGTTGGAATAGCATTTACAACACTATGGGGAACAATATTCCCGATAATTTCAGAGCTTATAAGAGGAGTAAAAGTCTCTGTTGGAGCACCTTTTTACAATCAGGTAAATACCCCTCTTGGACTTTTGCTACTTATACTTACCGGAATATGTCCTCTAATATCATGGAGGAAAGCAACCCCAAATAATTTGAAAAAGAACTTCTTATTTCCATTGATAGTAAGTATAATAGCCGGGGTAATATTCATATTAATTGGAATAAATAAAATCTATTCATTGCTGATATTTACGAGTTCAATCTTCGTACTTACAACAATAATTGTTGAATTTCATAGAGGAACAAAAGGAAGAGGAGAGATAATTAATAAAAACTATATAACATCTTTATTTTCATTGATATTGAGAAATAAAAGGAGATATGGAGGCTATATAGTCCACACAGGGGTTGTTCTTATATTCATAGGAATAGGAGGTAATGGATTTAAAATAGAAAAGGACGTTACATTAAATATAGGAAGTTCTTTTAATATTAGAGATTATAATATAAAATATGATAATTTATATGGATCTTCTACAGAACACAAAGATGTAGTTATTGCAGTATTGTCTATATATAAATATGGTAAGAGGTTATGTTTCTTAAATCCTGAGAAGGACTTCTATAGAAATTATGAACAACCAGTAACAGAAGTAGCAATATTATCAAGCCTAAAGGAAGATTTATATATAATATTGGGTTCATATGATAAAAACAAAAGAGCCTCTTTTAAGGCTATAATAAACCCTCTTGTAAGCTGGATATGGATAGGTGGAATTGTTATCATGATAGGAACGATTATTGTTATGTTACCTGATAAAAGAAAGAAGCAATTATAGGGAAATATATTATGAAGTATATTATTATTATAACAATTGTGCTTATAATGAATTCTCAATCATCTCAATCAGTTGATGATATATCAAGTAAACTTACATGTCAGTGCGGATGCGGATTAGTATTAAGTAATTGTAACCATGAAAACTGTCCATCTGCTATACCCATGAGAAAGAGCATATCCCAGGCATTAAAAGATGGAAAATCGGAAGAGGAAATAATAGATTCATTTGTAAAAATATATGGAGAAAAAGTCTTAGCTGTTCCTCCAAAGAGAGGATTCAATTTAACAGTATGGATAATACCATTTATAGTTATCTTAGTTAGCGGAGGAATAATATATTTTGCTATAAGAAGATGGGTAGAAAAAGATAGGGAAGAAATGGATATAAAGATAAAGAGAGAAATAACTGACACCAATAAATTAAAGGATTATGAAGATAAGATTGAGAAAGAACTGAAGGAATTTGAAAAATAATGGAAAGATTTATAATATTACTCATATTTATTGGATCTATAATATATACGATAATTCCATTTTTTAAAAAAGATGTAGAAAAGATAGAAATAAGAGATGAAGAACTAGAGAGATTAAAAGAGGAAAAAGAGAGTATCTATTCTATAATAAAAGATATAGAGTTTGATTATAAGACAAATAAGTTATCATACGAAGATTATAATAGTTTAATTAATGAGTATAAAAAGAAGGCTATCATTATAATGAAGGAGATTGATAAAAAAGGTGGATGAATTTGTAATAGAAATAGAAGAGCTGAGAAGGTCCTTTGGTAGAATCCAGGCATTAAAGGGAATAAATTTAAAGATTAAAAAAGGCAAGTTCCTAACTATATTTGGACCAAATGGTGCCGGGAAAACAACCCTAATAATGATCCTCTCAACCCTTATGAGACCAACATCAGGTAGGATTAAAATTGAAGGTTATGATATCAAAAAGGATGAGGAAACTGTAAGGAGGGCAATAGGAGTTTTGTCTCACAATACATTCCTGTATGGTAATCTTACAGCATATGAAAATCTTAGATTCTATGGAAAGATGTTCGATATAAAGAATGTTGAAACAGTTATAGATAGGATGCTTGAAAGATTTGGACTAAGCAAGAGAAAAAATATGCTTGTAAGAAGTTACTCAAGGGGTATGCAGCAAAGGCTATCAATTGCAAGGGCTATAATTCATAATCCAACTATTTTACTATTGGATGAGCCCTATACAGGATTAGATTATCATGCAACCAATATACTCAAAGACCTTTTATATACCTTAAAGGAGGAAAATAGGACTATAATTATGACAACACATGATTTAAAAATAGGTTTAGAGATTTCTGATATGGTCGCAATTCAGGTGTCAGGTAAGATTCAATATATTGAAGATATTGAAAGAGTTGACAAAAAGAACTTCGAAAACCTGTATTCCAATTTCGTAGATAATGGGGTTTATGTATAAGATTTTCAGAATAGTACTAAAGGACATGTTAACAGAGTTAAGAGGAAAGGAAATTCTTCCATCAATACTTTTCTTTGGGTTTCTTATCATAATAATATTTAATTTTTCATTTGATATAGGTATAAATAGATCAAATGATATCTGGGCTGGTATACTCTGGGTTGCATTTATCTTCTCAGGAATACTTGGTCTTAACAGATCCTTCTCTATAGAGAGAGAGAATGATTCGTTATATGGTCTCATGCTCTCCCCAATAGACAGAGGAGGAATATATCTTGCAAAATTAATAGGCAATATAATATTCATGATAACAATGGAATCTGTCATTATTCCTATATTCTCCATCCTATTTAATCTTAGAATATTAAATATTCTCCCGGAGCTCTTAATAATAATATTATTGGGAACAATAGGATTTTCTTCTGTTGGCACACTATTTGCGGCAATGGTAACAAATACTAAAATGAAAGAGATTATGTTACCAATAATACTATTCCCTATAATACTTCCTATTATAATAGCCTCTGTTAAATCTACTTCTGAGATAATGGATGGGGAAAGGCTTTCAAATATATCTTCATGGTTGAAGCTTATGATAGGTTTTGATATTATTTTTATAGGAATATCATTCTTGGTGTTTGAATATGTTATTGAGGAATAAGATACATTTTATTATCTTATTTGTATCCTTTATATTATCACTATATGCAATATTCTTTTACGCTCCCATTGAAGTTAATCAAGGTATAGTCCAGAAAATATTCTATTTTCATGCACCATCTGCATGGGTCTCTTTTTTATCATTTTTTATTGTATTTTTGTCTAGTATATTATATATAATTAAAAGAGATAAAAAATGGGACAGAATTGCTTATTCATCAGCAGAAATTGGAATTATATTTTGTACCCTTGTATTAATAACCGGCTCTTTATGGGGAAAGGCTATATGGGGAGCATGGTGGACATGGGATTCAAGACTTACTTCAACCCTTATTCTATGGTTGATATATATGGTATACATGATGATTAGATATTATGGAGATTGGTCTGAAAAAATAGCAAGATTTTGCGCTATACTTGGAATCATAGGATTTTTAGATATCCCTATAATTCATATGTCAGTTCTATGGTGGAGAACACTCCATCCAAATCCAGTTGTATTAAGAAGAGAAGGAATTGGAAGTGGATTACCTTATTCTATGTTAATTGTATTAATTGGTTCATTTATATCCTTTACAATTTTATATTTATATATATTGCTTGAAAGGATAAAAATAGAACAATTAAAAGATAATATAGAAATTATGAAAGGAGAAATTGAAGAAAATTGGTAAATTTAGTAATTGCATATATAATAATATGGATTTTCTTGTTTATTTATATATATAATTTATCAAAAAAGAATGATAGATTAAGAATTGAAGTTGAATATTTGAAAGAAAAACTTGATAGGTTAAAAGAAAAAAAGGATAACATATAATGGACGATATATTATATCTCCTATCGCCGTGGAAAGCGTTTGCTACAAAGATATTGGCATTTTTGCCAAATCTATTTGCAGCTATAATAGTAGCATCACTGGGATGGATAGTAGCTAAATTTGCTAAATCTATAACATCAAGATTATTAGAGGTAATACATTTTGAAAATGCTATTGAAAAGGCAGGGATAAAAAAGATTCTTGATAAAGGAGATATAATTGAAACTCCTTCAGAACTTCTTTCGCTTTTTATATATTGGATTGTTATACTGATATTCTTACTCTCATCTTTGAATATATTAGGACTTTCTGTTGTTACTGATCTCATAAATAAGATATTACTCTATATTCCTAATCTAATTGCTGGAATCTTAATATTAATATTGGGATTGTTCTTCGCAAATATTATAGCTGGAATTATAAAAACAACGTGTTTAAATGCTGGTATAAAGGAAGGGGAAATTTTAGGCGATATATCAAAATATGGTGTTATAATATTCTTTGTAGCAATTTCTTTGGAAGAAATAGGACTTGCCTCAAATATACTCCTTGCTGGATTTGTTATAATATTTGGAGCTATATGTTTAGCCCTCGCTCTTTCCTTCGGGCTTGGTGGAAAGGAGGTAGCAGGGGAATATATAAAGAAATGGACCTCAGAGAGGGCAAAAAATAAAAATAAAGAATAATTATTAGTATAAAATATAAAAAGCTGAAAAGGGAAAGCTTTTCAGCTTTTTTATTGAAAGCGAAAAAGATAGGAAAGGCTTATAGAGGTTGTTTTTTAGTAAACCATATAACTTTGGTGGAGTGAGTAAAGACTATTATAACTTTGAGAAATCAAGGTTTATAATAATACCGATACCTTATGACCTATCATCAACATATGGATCAGGAGCAAGAAAAGGACCCTCAGCTATAATTGAGGCATCTCTTAATATGGAACTCTATGATGAAGAGCTAAATATTGAGCCTTATCTATCTGGTATATATACAATGGATCATATAGAGATTAGTTCTGCTGGTCCAGAGGTTATGATGAAACGAGTATCAGAGGTAGTTGACCATATATTAAAGAGTAACAAATTCCCAATAGTATTAGGAGGGGACCATTCTATAACAATAGGTATAGTAAAAGCATTTGAGAATAGATACAAAAATCTTTCCATATTGCAGTTAGATGCCCATGCAGATCTAAGGGATTCATATCAAGATACTAAGTATGGTCATGCCTCTGTTGGAAGAAGAATATCAGAAAGCTTTCCATTAACTATAGTAGGAGTGAGAAGCATAAGCATTGAAGAAACAAAATACCTTGATAAGATAAATATATTCTGGGCAAGGGATATTATTGAATCAAAGGTATCTATTCCTGACATTATTATGAATCTTTCGGATAAAGTTTATATAACAATCGATATAGATGTATTTGATCCTTCTATAGTTCCATCCGTAGGAACACCAGAACCTGGTGGACTAAGCTGGCGTCAAATTCTCAATATAGTTAGTGAAGTAGCATCTAAGAAGAATATAGTCGGATTTGATGTAGTAGAGCTTTCTCCCATTCCAGGAATTATACATCCGGATTTCTTATCTGCAAGGTTGATATATCGTATAATAGGATATATAATTATTAATCAAAAAAAGGAGGAAGGAGGAGGATGCAATTAGTTCCCAAAAAATTATTTTTTACAAAAGGGGTAGGTGTACATAAAGATGAATTGCGTTCCTTTGAATTAGCCCTAAGAAACGCTGGCATAGAAAAGTGTAATCTTGTCCAAGTATCCAGTATATTCCCTCCAAAATGTAAAATAATTCCAAGGAGTGAAGGATTAAAACAGTTAGTCCCGGGAATGGTAACCTATTGTGTCCTTAGTAAATGTAGTAGTAATGAGCCTCATAGACTTATTGCAGCATCTATAGGATGTGCTATTCCAACAGATAGGAATACTTATGGGTATCTGAGCGAATACCATGCCTATGGTCAGAGTGAAAAGGTGGCTGGAGATTATGCAGAGGATCTTGCTGCTGCAATGCTTGCTTCTACATTAGGCATAGAATTTGATGAAGATAAAAGCTGGAATGAACAAAAGAATGTATATGAAATTAGTGATAAAATAGTAAAAAGTATAAATGTAACTCAATCATCACTTGTAAAAAATGGCGGATATACTACTGTAATTGCTGCAGCAGTATTTCTATTTTAAAGAAGGAGGTTGTAAAGTATGCCAATATATGAATACCTTTGTAAGGAATGCGGGAATAGGTTTGAGGTTATTCAAAAATTTAATGATTCTCCAATTGATAGATGTATAAAATGTGGTGGGAAGGTAAAAAAGCTTATATCAAACTCAACCTTTATACTTAAGGGTAGTGGATGGTATCTCACAGACTATGCCAGAAAGGGAAAAGAACAAACAACCAATAAAAAAAAGAATGTTAATAAAGATAATAATAAGGAGTCTGCTGAAAAGCCTAAGGAGTGACTATGCCACTTATAATGGATGGGAGGATTGCTTCAAGGAGCATTAGAGAAAAAATAAAAGAAGCTATTTCAAATATACAGCCCCCTCCCACCCTCGCAATTATAACTGAAGATAGTATATATAACCCTTATATAAATGTAATAGAGAAAGGGTGTAAAGAAGTGGGAATTATATGTAAGAAGTTTTTCATATCTAAAGATGCAGAAGAGAATGCTTTGATAAATTCAATTGATGAATTAAACAAGGATAAAGATATTAGCGGAATAATTATAAATTTTAATTTATTAAATTATATAAACTTGAATAGTATAAAAAGAGCAATATTACCTTCTAAGGATGTAGGATGTATTTCCCCATTAAATATAGGAAGATTTATTTCAGGCAATCCATTGGTCTACCCTCCTGTACCCTTTGGAATTATAAAACTGCTTGACTATTATGGAATAGATGTTAAAGGGATGAACACTGTAGTTGTTGGAAGAAGTAACCGGATTGGTAAACCCATTGGGATATGTCTACTTAATAAAAATGCTACTGTTACCATATGCCATACAAAGACCTATCATATCTATGATAAAACAAGAGATGCTCAACTCTTAATTTCTGCTACCGGGCAAGAAAATATGATAAAAGATAATATGATAAGGGATGGAGTAATAATTGTGGATGTAGGTATGAATAAACTTGAAGATGGAAGGATAGTTGGGGATGTGGATTATGAGTCTGTAATATCCAAAGTATCAGCAATAACCCCGGTTCCAGGGGGAGTTGGTCCAATGAATATAACAATAATTTTATATAATACTCTCATTTCAGCAGGTATAAATATAGATCTATGATTGTCACAAAGACCAAAGATATTAAGGATATATTGAAATATCTTAATGACTTTAAGAAGATACTTCTTATTGGATGTTCAGAATGTGCATCAGTATGTAAAAGTGGCGGTGATAATGAATTAAAAATAATGGAGAATATATTAAAAGAAAACGGGAAAATTGTTATTGGGTCCATTTTAGCAGAGACAGGTTGCCATATACCTGCTACCAAAAGAGATATAAGAAAATGTAAAGATATAATATATGCAGAGGCTATTTTAGTTCTTTCCTGTGGTGCAGGGGTCCAAACAATATCTGAAATTATGGATATTCCAGTATATCCAGCACTTGATACCCTATTTATAGGTAATATAAAACACTTAACAGAATTTGATGAAAGATGCTCTGCATGTGGAGATTGTTATCTTGGAAGAACAGGTGGAATATGTCCAATAACAAGATGTCCAAAGGAAATGGTTAATGGGCCATGCGGTGGAATGAAGTATGGAAAGTGTGAGATAGATTCTGAATTGCCATGTGCCTGGATTCTGATATATGAAAGATTGAAAAAAAATGGTAAAGAGAATATACTAAGGGAAATCTATCCCCCAAAGGATTATTCCAAGAAGATAAAGCCAGCTAAATTGTCTATAAGGAACAAGATATGAAGAGTTTTAACGAGGTTCTAAAAAGAAACGAATTTATCATTACCGGGGAACTTGCTCCCCCAAAAGGAACAGATATAAAAGAATTTATAATAAAGGCAAAAAGATTAAAGGGTAAAATACATGCCATAAATGTTACAGATAACCAGAGTGCTGTTATGAAACTTTCATCACTTGCAGCTTCATATGCTCTACTAAGAGAAGGTATAGAGCCAATATTTCAGATAACATGTAGAGATAGAAATAGAATAGCTTTACAGTCTGACCTGTTAGGAGCATCTATGCTTGGTATAAACTATATTCTCGCATTAACCGGAGATCATCCAAAATTTGGAGACCATAAAGAGGCAAAGCCTGTATTTGATATAGATTCTATACAACTATTGAATATCATAAATAACCTAAATAATGGAATAGATCTTATGAATAATCTACTAAAGGGAAAAACATCCTTTATCTCAGGAGCTGCTGTTTCTCCGGAGGCAGATCCTCTGGAAATAGAACTCATGAAATTTGAGAAGAAAGTAGAAGCAGGGGCAAAGTTTTTTCAGACCCAGGCAATATTTGATATAAGAAGATTTGAAGAATTTATGGGATACGTAAAAAGATATAATGTTAAGATATTAGCTGGAATACTTCTTCTTAAGTCTGATAAAATGGCAAGATATGTCAATAAAAATATTCCTGGGATAAGAATTCCAGAAAGGCTTATAACTGAACTGGAAGGGGCAGAGGATAAGTTAAAAAAGGGGATAGAGATATCTATTAGAGAACTGAATGAGGTCAAGAATATTGCGCATGGCGTTCATATTATGGCTATGAATAATGAAGAGGGAATTTTAGAAATAATTAAAGGTGGCGGATTTTGAGAACAGCACTATATGAAATACATAAAAAGTATGGAGCAAAATTCATAAACTTTCATAATTGGGAAATGCCTTTACAATATAAGGGTATACTTGAAGAACATAAGAATGTAAGGAAGAATGTCGGTCTATTTGATATCAGCCATATGGGAAGATTGGAAATATATGGAAAAGATTCATTAAATAACTTAGAATATTTGACAACAAATAGAGTTTCAAAACTTGAAATAAATCAGGCTCAATATTCTCTTATATGTAATGAGAATGGCGGGGTTATAGATGACCTAACCTTATATAGAATCGATGAAGATTATTATATGTTATGTGTAAATGCATCAAATAGGATTAAGGACTATAATTGGATAAAAGAGCATATAAAGGGGGATGTTAAGCTTAAAGACATCAGTGGGAATACTTCGGAATTAGCTATTCAGGGCCCATTGTCTGAGAAAGTTCTTGATAAACTGACAGATATAAATATTAGTGAAATAGGATACTATAGATTCAAAAGGGGTAAAATAAGTAATATAGATGCAATAATATCAAGAACGGGGTATACTGGTGAGGATGGATTTGAGATATACTTTGATAATAAATATTCTACTAATATATGGGAATCAATTATAAATGCTGGAAAAGAATTTGGCATAGAACCAGTAGGGCTTGGCGCAAGAGATACATTAAGGATTGAGATGAGATATCATCTATACGGCAATGAGCTTACAGAGAATTATACCCCGATTGAAGCAGGGTTAAAATGGGTTGTAAAGCTTGATAAACCTAACTTTATAGGTAGAAAGAGGATAGAGGAACAAATCAAATCTGCTCCCAAAAAGAAGCTTATAGGATTTGAACTCTCAAAGGGTGGTGGTATACCAAGGTCCCACTATTCTATAATAAAAGAAAGGACAATTGGAGAAGTTACAAGTGGAACATTCTCTCCATCACTAAATAAACCTATAGGTATTGGATATGTAGATTCATCCTATGCAAATATAGGAGAAGATATATATATAGAGATAAGGAATAAAAAAATTGATGCAAAAATTGTAAAAACTCCATTTTATCATGGATCGATAAGGAGGAAATATGAAGGTTCCAACTGATCTTAGATATACTACTGAACATGAGTGGATAAGGAAAGATAATGGTATAGGAACAGCTGGTATAACAGATTACGCTCAGGATTCTTTAGGAGATATAGTATATATAGAACTACCGGAGGTAGGAAAGAAAGTGAAAAAAGGGGAAGCATTTGGGGTCATAGAGTCTGTTAAAGCTGTATCAGATCTATTTTCCCCGGTAAGCGGAAATATTATAGAGGTTAATGAACAACTAAAGGATAACCTTGAGTGGATAAACAAAGATCCCTATGGGGAAGGATGGATGATAAAGATTGAAATATTAGATCCTAATGAACTTAATGAATTACTCTCATCTCAAGAATATGAAAACTATACAAAGGATGAAGAATGAAAGGAGGTAGTTTATATGAATGATTTTTCAAAATTCGATGGAACCAGTAATTATGTATTATCACCAGAATTAAGAGATATTGTAAATGTGACTATAATATTACAAAGGCCGCTTCTTGTTAAAGGAGAACCTGGTACCGGTAAAACCTTACTTGCTACTGCTATTGCAGAGGCTTTGAACAAGCCTTTAATAAAATGGCATATAAAATCTACAACTCAGGCAAAAGAGGGGCTTTATGTATACGACACCGTACAGAGACTTCATGATAGCCGTTTTGGTGATAAAGATGTCTCTGACATAAAACAGTATATAAAGCTTGGTAAACTTGGAGAAGCCTTTGTACATCCTGAACAGGTAGTTTTGCTTATAGATGAAATAGATAAAGCAGATATTGAGTTCCCTAATGACCTTTTAAATGAACTGGATGAGATGTCCTTCTATATACCTGAAACAGGAGAAACTATTGTTGCAAAGCATAGACCTATAGTTATAATAACCTCAAATAGTGAAAAAGAATTACCAGATGCTTTTCTAAGAAGATGTATATTCCACTATATAGAGTTTCCTGATATAGAATTGATGGAAAAGATAGTAAGGGTTCATTATCCAGACATAGAAAATAGACTACTAAAGCAGGCTCTTCTAAAATTCTACTGGATAAGAAAATATGATACTTTAAAAAAGAAACCATCTACAAGCGAACTTCTTGATTGGATATTTGTACTAATGAAAGGTGGCATGTCTCCTGAAAAGATAGAGAAGGAGATACCATTTGTTGGCGTACTCCTTAAAAAAGAAGAAGATTTTAACTATATGGAATCAATTATTTCCCAAGAGAGGAAACCAAGATATATTAAGAGGTTTTGATGTTCACTGACTTCTTTTTTCTTTTGAAAGATAAAAAGATACCCGTAACTATAATAGAATGGATGACCCTTATGGAGGCATTGTCAAATGGAGCTATAGCACCAGATATAAATCATTTCTATTATACGGCGAGAGCGATCCTTATAAAAAATGAGGCATATTATGACCATTTTGACGAAGCCTTCTTAGAATACTTTGCTGGAGTTGAAGCTCCCCAAAGAATAAAGGATGAAATATGGGAATGGCTTAAGAATCCTATTAATAGAATAGATATACCCAAAGAGCTGATAGATCAGATGAAACATATGGATTTAGAAGAACTTAGGAAAGAGTTCGAAAAAAGACTTAGAGAGCAAAAAGAGAGACATGATGGGGGAAATAAATGGATAGGAACTGGAGGAACATCCCCCTTTGGACATTCTGGATACCATCCTGGCGGAATAAGGGTCGGTGGTGAATCTAAAAACAGGTCAGCATCACAGGTAGCAGCAGAAAGAAGATTTAAGAACTATAGAAACGATCTTATACTGGATACGAGACAGATAAAAGTTGCATTAAGAAAGATAAGGCAATTTGCTAAGATAGGCCCAAAGGATGAACTTGACCTTGATAAGACCATAGATAAAACATGTAAAAATGCAGGAGAACTTGAGCTTGTATGGGATAGGAGGAGAAAAAATAATGTAAAACTTCTTTTACTTATGGATGTTGGGGGATCTATGGATCCCTTCGCACATCTGGTAAATAGACTATTCTCCGCAGCTAACTCATCAACCCATTTTAAGGAATTTAAATATTATTACTTTCATAACTGTATATACGAATATCTATTCACAGATATAGAAAGGAGAAAGACTATCCCTACCCCATATCTCTTCCAAAATTATGACAGGGAGTTTAAATTAATAATTGTCGGGGATGCATCCATGCATCCATGGGAATTGCTTGCTCCTGGTGGAGCAATAGACTACTATCATAATAATGAGGAACCAGGAATAGAATGGCTAAAGAAAATAAGAGAAAACTTTCCATACTCTGTATGGCTAAACCCAGAACCGAGCTATTACTGGACTTCTGAAACTACCAATATAATAAGCCGAATCTTCCCCATGTATGAATTAACAGTGGATGGGATAGAAGAATCCACAAAAAAACTCATGAACATCTCTACTGCAATATTATAGACATTACTAAATCTCGTTCTTAAATATCTGTATTATCACATATTTTCGGATATAAAATAGACGTATAGCAAAGGATAAAAGAATATGTTATATTATACATAAAATTAGTAAAATAAAATGGAGGAAAACTATGGGCTATGAATATGAAATAGATAAAAGAAATTGGGGATATATTTTAGAGGATAAAGCAAAAAAGAACAGCAATAAAATTTACTTATATTTCAAGGATCAGAAAATCACGTATAATGACCTGAATAGATATGCCAATAGAATGGCTAATGGATATCTATCTATAGGGATAAAAAAAGGGGATTGTGTATCTATAATGATGCCAAATTGCCCTGAATTTCTATATCATCTTTTTGGATTGGCAAAGATAGGAGCTATTGATAATCCTATTAATAATGCCTATAAAGGTGAAATATTAAGACATGTCATTACAAACTCTGATTCAAAGGCATTAGTTGTTCATGAGGAATTCTTAGATAGAGTTAAATTCATCCAGGATGAATTAAAAACACTGGAAAAGGTGATAGTATATGGAGATGTAAAAAGAGCGGGGATTAAATTTCCCGTTATCTCTTTTGAAGAGTTATTAAAAAACTCAGAAAACTTTTCAGAAAAGGAAAAAGTAAAGCATTCTGACCCACTTCAAATAATATATACCTCCGGAACTACCGGACCCTCCAAAGGGGTAGTCCTATCACACCATGCTGTATACTGCTATGCTATCGATATTATAAGATTTATGCATTTTAATAGTAATGATATAGTTTATAATTGTCTTCCTCTATTTCATCAGAACCATAGATTCACAGCAACATATACTCTTCTCTTAGATGGTGCATATGCTATGGGAGAAAGATACAGCGCAACAACATTCTGGGATGAGATAAGAAAATATAAAGCTACTGCCTTTCATTTCCTTGGTGCAATGCCTAATTTTATATATGCTCAACCTCCATCTCCAGATGATAAGAATCATAATGTAAAAGTTGCCTTTGGTGGACCAATCTCAGTAGAACTATGTAAAGAATTTGAAAAGAGGTTTAATCTAAAAGTTTGTCTTGGCTACTATGGATTGACAGAGGCATCAGGAGTGACATTTATGTCAGCTGAGGAAGCTAATAGCCTTAAGTCCGAAGGAAGATGGGAAGAAGCATTAAGCGCTGGCAGAGAGAATAAAGATATCTATGAGGTAAAACTTGTAGATGATGATGATAATGAAGTCCCCATTGGCGAAGTAGGAGAAATCATATGCAGGCCTGCAAGACCATTTGCTATGATATCCGAATATGTTAACAATCCCAAAGCAACTGTAAAAGCATTTCGAAATCTATGGTTTCATACTGGAGACCTTGCTAAGAAGGATGAGCATGGATATTTCTACTTTGTAGATAGAAAAAAGGACTATATAAGGAGGAGGGGTGAAAACGTCTCCTCTTTTGAAGTAGAATGGGTCATTAATTCCCATCCTGCAGTTCTTGAATCAGCAGCAATAGGGATTAAGTCAGAATTTGGTGAGGACGAGATAAAAATACTCGTAGTATTAAAAGATGGTGAAATCCTAAAACCAGAGGATATCATTAAATGGTGTGAGCCGAGAATGGCTTATTTTATGATACCGAGGTATATAGAATTTAGAAAAGAACTTCCAAAGACCCCGGTTGGAAGGATAGAAAAATACAAATTAAGAGAAGAAGGAATAACCCCGAATACCTGGGATAGGGAAAAAGCAGGGTATAAGATAAAGAGATAAAACTGATAGAGAATATATCAGTAGATAAAAGGAATAAATTTCTTTGTTCGCTTTGCATAATCATCAAATTGAGTTCCATATTTTTCTTCCAAATACTTATCAAGGATTGGAATATGTATAAATATGAATCCCATAGTCATTACAAAAGGAATTATAAATGCCCAAATACTTCTCGTAATCAGGGCAAAGGCAAAGAATAGAACTGTATCTCCAAAATAATTGATATGCATAGACCACTTAAATAAACCTTCAGTATAGATTCTATCCATATTTTCAGGCTTCTGCTTCCATTTATGCCTCATTAGTTCAGAACCTGTATTCAGGTAAGATCCGAAAAGATAAAGTATGATGCTCATAAAATCAATAATTCCAAGAGATATTGCTTTTACTCCACCTAAAATTGAAAATCCAATATGACATAAAATCAACAATAAAGATACAGGGATAACCTCCTCCCATCCTATTTTTCTGCGGGTAAGGTAAAAAGTGGTAAAGTTTAATCTAATAAAATAAATTATGGAAAAAGATAATATAATTACCCTCCTATAGTAATCGCCAACTTTCCAGGCAGTATTGAACCAATCAGAAATTATTGTCATTCCGTTTCCA
The DNA here is from genome assembly GCA_964501575.1 of uncultured Thermodesulfobacteriota bacterium. Lineage (GTDB taxonomy): Bacteria > Desulfobacterota > CAZCTP01 > CAZCTP01 > CAZCTP01 > CAZCTP01. The sequence continues at coordinate 6,283 of CAZCTP010000011.1, read as the reverse complement.
AAAAGTATCCACCCTGCGGCTAAAACTGATAATAGATGAATAATCGTAAGGAAAATTTTCTGAAGCGTTGATTCTTCATTTTCTCCGTGCATATTAATACCCCCTCTTCCCTTTTGGCTTTCGTCAGTATTATTACTATTGGTAAAAATGTTATTTTAGTAAAATATTATATGCCTCACTATCTCTATACTAAATTATCCACCCTTGCCTAAACCAAGAACTTATTTCCGGAGCAAAAACATATAAGAATCTAACATAATTATACACCTGGAGATAAAAATAAGCAAAAGCTAACTTAATTTCCAAATAAAGCTTGCTATTTTCTTTAAACTATGTTAGACTTGCTTGTAAGTGTTAAAGAGTTTAGACCGCAAACCTGTTTTGGCCTCTTGTTTTGCAAGATTGGATGAAAGGTTTTGGGTTTTGAGCTTTTTGGCCAATCTTGTTTTAAAGGAGGTTTTAGGATGGAAGGTAAAGTCAAATGGTTCAATGCAGAAAAAGGCTTCGGCTTTATTGAACAAAGCGAAGGCGACGATGTGTTTGTTCACTTTTCTGCAATCCAGGGCGACGGGTTCAAGACCCTCGATGAAGGTCAAGAAGTATCTTTTGATATCGTCGAAGGCAGTCGGGGCCTGCAAGCCGCCAATGTTGTCCGTAAATAACACGGGTACACATAAAGAAGGGCATTCCCTAACCGGGGAATGCCCTTCTTTATTACTTAGTACTTATTTCTTAATAAATATCTCTTTATCTTCATCTCCGTAAAAGATCTTTTCTTTTCTATTTCCTCTTGCTGCTATACTTAAGTCTTTTTCCTATAAAGTTTCTGAACTTTCTCTATGGCATCGTCCACTGTAATTTGACCTGGGTAGTTAATGAAGAAAGTCTTTTCTATCTCATCAGAGGCAATATTAAGAAAGTTTATACCCTCAAGTCGAGAATGATATTTTTTGATAAATTTCTGCATTCTTTTCATTACCTTGGTAAAATTTGAAAAACTTTGTAATGCGATATTCTTTAAAACGCCAATTATGATACTATCAAGTCTGTGAATTTCATCCTGTTGAATTTCTCTTCTGAATTCATAGGAAAACTTTAAGAGGTCAAAGAGTATAGGAAGAGCCTTGATTGTTTTTATCTGCTGAAGAGGATTTTTGTCATGAAAATCCACTTCAAATTTTTTAGTTCTTTTTATGTAATTGCAATAAAAACGAATTGCTTTTAAATCTTGTTCTTTGATGAGTAATTTGGCTGATTCTAAAGCAATTTTTTCATTCTCTGATGAAAGTTTATGAAGCAATTTCCCTTTACTCTTACGATTGCCACGATTCATAAGTATCTCAGCGCTATTGATAAATAACTCAACTTCATCAATATCCAACATTTCTTCTAAAAAAGTTGTAGTATCGGGAAAACTTGCAACTGTCTCCAGAGCTAACAATCTATTTTCCATTTCTATTTCCGGATTCTTGATAATATTAAATAATTGCTCCTTTGCCTCAGTTAAATTATGTTTTTTACAATAATTAATATGGTTTTTAAGCACCTGGCTTACCTTAATTCCCTTATTAAGATTATCTAAAATTCGATCTTTTATTTTCTCAGACGGGAGTCTGTTTTCAAGATAGTCTATTCCTACGAATTGGTGACCATCTATCCAATCGAACGACAACATATCTAATAAGATTTCTTCCGGGTATTCAAAATTAAATTTTCTCAAGAAATACCATAACATAATGGCTAAATAGTTCGGAGTTGCTCTATTGTCCTTCGGCTTTAATGCATCTTTAAAATTAGCTTCCTTAAGATTTTTAAAGCAAAAGTCTTTAATCACAACTTTATGTCCTTCAGATAATTCCAGTTCATTTTCATTAACGTCATAAAGTAAATTAAATACACGTCTAATTGTAAACCATTCATAATTCAACTGGTTTATCTCATTTATCAAATCCTCCAATTTCCATTTCTTATTCTTATCTACATTCTGCTCAAAGAAATTCTGAAGCTCTCTCATCACAAACCCATTATATCTGTCTTCAGCATACCTCTCGAATAAAAGGTTTTCGATATCATTAAAGCTTATTTTCTCTTTACCTTCGCCATCGAAGATCTTTTGAACCTCTTTTAAAAATTCTTTTTTATCAAAGATTATTTCGAGTTCTCTTTTTGTTCTCTCTTTTTTCTCTTTTTGGTAATCTCTCGGTGGTGGAGGTAAAAACTTATTATTGGTTTTTTCATTTATTATTTTTAAAAGGCTCTCTTCCTCTCTATTTCTCCAAGATAGAAATTTAATAAAAGTCCAAATATTATCGTCCGTAAGCTTTCCCTGTGAATATTGACTAATCAAAAAATCAATACATTTCTCATCCGCCAATGTTGCTAAAAGGTAGTAATTATTTTCTATTCCTTCTTCATAGACTTCTTTAAAAAAGTTAAGAGCAGTTCCAGTTTTCTGAAAGAATACCAGAATTTCCGTAATTGTTTTATCAATATGTTCTTTGCTGGCAACTCTTAACAGTTCCTTTGTATCATCATAAATAGAAGCATTGTATTCATAAGCCTTAATTATATTACTAACAATTTTTCCTATTGACCTTTCTATATAAAACTCTCCAAGGTCTCTCGGATTATCAATAAAGTGTCTAATAATTTTCTTTATTCCTTCTACAGATTGAATCTTTTCTATCCCGGACATAAGATTCCATCTTTCATTAGCCAAGCGAGGTTTTGTAGAATTAAACCAAAACCTTATTTGGGGTATTCCCTCTAGCAGAATATCTACATATTGATCCGTATGTGGACTTTCTTTAATAAGATAATAGAGTCCAGATAAAACCCAATCATCATTTGAATATTTAAGATGTTTAAGAGCATCAATTGTATCTGAAGATGCCATTCCTAACCAGGATAGAGCATAAAGACTTATATGCCGAACCTTCTTGTTCTCGTTTTCATCTTTAGCATATTCAATTAATAAATGACGTAGGGACTCATCTTCTAATCCTTTCATCATTCCTAACATTTGAATCGCATTGTATCTGTGGATAAAATGTTTCTTTGAACGTGCATATTTCATTAAAAATTCATAGATTCCTTTCGTCTTGCCGAAATTAGCCATTTCTTCATAGTCAATATTTCTATCAATCCAGATTTCTCTATCTGTATATTTTTTAAATATTGCTTTAAAGAGTTCTTCTCTTTTTTTCACGTCAATTCTGCTTATTTCAAATTTTAAAGTAAGTTCAGGTTCGTTCTTCATCAAATAATTGAGCAGGTCGTCTCCCTTTCTTAATTGGCATAAAAAGGCAACTGTATTCACCCAAGAGGGATTGATTTTATCTATCCTTTTATATCTAATCAGATTGAGCAATGTTGATATTAATCTATCAATTTTAATCCCAAATGGTTTAAAGTCGATATATTCCAGAAGGATTACAAATCTTTCCATCCATGATATTTCTCTCTTAATAATTGAACGAAAGGTAATAAAATCTAAAATTGCATTTAAGTTTTGATCTGCCAATATTTCTGCAGCCAAATATTCTTGAAAATTATTATGCTGAAATTGATAAACACTCCCTTCTTTGAAGAAGGACTTCTTAATTAAAGAAAGCTCTGTAATAATTTGTCTTTTAGTTTTATCCGAAATAATCTTATTTAATTCTTCAACGGTAATAAAATTTCTCTGAAGGATTTCCATAATTAGGGATATATATCTTAAATCTTTTCTAATTTCTGAAGCAGGATAATTTTGCTTTAAGTCATATTTATTTGTTAATTTCTTTTCATCACATTCAATGGCTAAAGATATAATTCTTGAAAAAATCTTACTTCGAGTTATAGGTATTTTTTTGTCCTTCTTGAATATCTCAATAAGATGGTTTAAGAAAAATGGATTTTTTGCCAGGTCAAATAGATTGTTTTCCTCAAGTTGCTTTAAAAAAGAATTGCTTTCACTGGTTAGCAATTTTTGAGTGTAATTCTTAATATCATCCGAATTGAATGGTAAAAGGACAAAAATGTTAAAATCTTCAAATTGGCCAGAATAGAAATTCGTCCTACAAGCAATGACAAAGGCAGATTCATTATATTTTTCAATGAAATTCTTGATTCTTCTTACTGCTATTTCTTTATCCCTAACTTGGTCAAATTCGTCGAAGAGAAAAAAAGTTTTGATTTATCATAATCTAATAAACCTTGAGAGTCCTCTCCAATTTTGCATTTGACATAATCTATCAACTCTTCACCTACATAATTATTAAGTTCAATAAGAATCGGTATGAAGTCCTGGTTCTCTTCTTCAATAAATCTATAAGTAATAATTTTTAATTCGGTGCTTTTTCCATACCCTGCATCTCCGAGCAAGATCATCCTTTTTGTTCCTGCTGTTATCAAAGTATGAAGATCAGAAAAACCTTCTTCCCAAAAGGGAGCATACTCTCCGAATTTGTAGTATTCTTCCCTTCTCATTAATTTTCTTTTAACATAATTGTTTTTCATTTTAGTCTTTCCTTAAGTTTATTAAAGTAGGGAAGTTTGTATATTTCCTGCACTTTATTTTTCCCTTTTTCATTGATATATTCTAAATATCCCCTTGTAACTTTACGGTTAATAGATTCTAAGGCAAATTGCACAAGTTCATCAGTGGTAGAATATTCCTTTCGCCAATGTCCTCTATCAAAATCTGTTATCTCTTTTAGAAACTCATTCAACTTATCTTCCCTATTATTAACATTCCTATCTATAAAAATAAAAATGGGTAGCTTATTTTTCTTAGCTTCATAATACTCAAGAGCCACGACGGAGTAGCCTAGAGGATTGTTATTAGGAGGAATATAACCATATCGCTCTTTGAAGATTCCAATATAAATATTGCTTTTTCTTACTTCTTCCAAACATACTTCTCTGGGAGGCTCCGATCTAGCAGAAAAAGACTCTGCATAGACCGCTTCCCATGGTGGTTTTCTATTAATAGCATTAGCAACTGCTATTCTCTCTTCTCGTAAATCTTCCATTGTAGAACTGATGAAAATTCTCAATTTTTCCATAACATTATACTACAATTATATACTTTTAGCTTTTTCAAGGCGGTTTTTTACCAGCTCACACACTGACCAATAGACTTCATTCCGTTCCTCCTGAGTTAAGCCAAGGATGTCAAAGACAATATCATCCAGCGCTTTGCCTGCCTGAGCGATGATGCTCGCAGACAGGCGATCAGGAAGAGGATTAGGTTTTTGAGAGCGGATGGGTTATTTAGGATAATTGTTATATACTTTGCGCCCTGAATATTAAACATCATATCCCTAATTTCATTTGCGGACTGAATTTTTCCTTGAGTAGAAGGGATCTATTTCTATAAAAACCCGAACGAAGTTTTTCCCATTTGTCATCAAGTTGCTTCATAGTTAGTCGTGCCTTTGGGAAAAAGGAAAGGCTACATTTTCGAAAATAATCATATCTGCTGTTTGGATTGTTACATCTATTTTCATCGTTTAATCTTTCAATGAAGGGTAAAAATGTTTGGGCGATTTCATTACAGCCATCTTTGTTACTTTTAGCATCCAAGCATTGAGAGGTAGCGCCGAGTATAAGATCGGTTAATTGGATTAAGTGAGATTCCTCTGGGAATTTTTTTTCTTTATGATGGTCAGAATCAATAAAAAGGATGTATTCACTATTAAATGAGATTCTATTTTCTGCTGTTTCAATCCGCCATATAGTGTGCCAATTAAATAATTCATCATTATCGAGGTGCCCTTTGTCGTGGAAAATTTGATCTACCACAATATTTTTGTATTCTGAAAAAAATGATTTTAAGCAATATAAAACACTGGAGCGGAAGAATCTGTTATATATATTTCTTGCTCTATCTTTGCCCTTTCCGAACGCTTGATACTGGATTTTACTGAGATTTAAGCCAAGGATATAAAAATAGATATATCTTGTTTTATTCTCTGAAAGAACATATTCAATCCAACTTTTTGCTAATTTCGTTTTTTCTGCATATACATTTGCATAAGAATAATTAGTAAGCTCACTGAAATGTACTTCACCATCATAACCGATCTCATTTCTTTTGCTTAGAAGATAATCCAACACTTTTTCTCTATCTTCTGCCTTAACAAGTAATAAGCCAATATACATCCATAATTCACCATTGCAATTTCTAAATTTCTTTATTTCATCAGCGTAAATGTATAGATTAACTTTATATTTTGTTGTGTTGTGTAGATCGTAAAATAGAATTGACCCCCTATCGTCATTTAAAATTGACCCCTTT
>CAZCTP010000010.1:0-44796 GCA_964501575.1 uncultured Thermodesulfobacteriota bacterium | reverse complement strand
GATGCATGTAGTTCTATATCTCAAAAGAAAGGGAGTTTCCCTATTATAGAGTATAGGGGTAAAATATTGAGACCTAAAGCTTTTATATTTGGAAGTATTACAGCATTAGTAGGACTTGTATTTTTAGTTCTTGTTTATATAAGGCCAGAATTAAATTTTATAATAACAAGGAATCCTCTCCAGATAGCTAAAGGCATTAATAGTTACACATATTCTATTCAAAACAACGGAAATAGGAGGTTAATCCTTAAGATTGATGTAGAGGAACCCTTTATAATTATAGGGAGGAAAGAAATTCGGGTTCCACCCTATTCAACTATCCATAAGAGGATAGTGGTCAGGGCCAAGGAATGGGAAAATAGAGTAAGATTTGTTCTTAAAGGAAGTAAAGTAAATATAGAAAGGGAGACAAACTTTTTGTGAAGCTCTTTATATATATATTATACGGAATATTTCTCTCTTTGATAATAATAACATTCTATATTGCAAATAGAGTTTATGATGGTGTTATAGAAAATAATTACTATGAGAAATCTAAGAATTATTTCCTGACTAAAGAAAAGGAAGGAGCCATTGGCCTTAAAGTCTCTCTTCTTGGAAGTGTAAAAATAGGAAATAATGATTTTATAGTAAAAATAGGACTAAATCATGGAATATTAAAAGGGGCTAAAGTGAGGCTCTTTATTGGTAATGTAGCAAATACAGGATATGATGATATGTACGATTTAACAGAAGATTCTCCCGGGATTTATAGAACTTTAGTAAATATACCTTTTAAAGGAGAGTGGATTTTAAGATTGAATATAGAGAGTAAAGATATAAAAACGGAGAAAAGATGGTTTATAGCTGTAAATTAAGATTTTTCTTATATGTCAGATAATACATCTATTTATCTATTGGTTTTTGTAGCAGGTCTTACGGGTGGCTTTGGTCATTGTGTAGGTATGTGTGGTCCCATTATTATTACATTTTCTATCAAAACTGGAAAGAAGATATTATTACACAATATTTTCTATAACCTTGGAAGAATAACTACATATATTATTCTTGGAGGAATTGTAGGATTAACAGGTTCTCTTATATCCCTGTCTAATACTTTTAAAGTATTTCAAAAAACTATTATGTTAATTATGGGCATTGTTATAATACTTGGTGGTATAAAAATGATAGGGTGGATTCCTTTAGTTCATAAGATTAAAAAGGGATTAGGTGAATATAGGATTATTTCAAGATTAATTAGGACTTTCTTAGAAGATATGACCCCTGGAAGATATTTCCCTCTTGGCATAATACTGGGTTTTTTACCATGCGGACTAGTATATTCAATATTAATTTCAGCTGGAAGCATAGGAATGAATGCTAAACATCCATTAGTTGGGCTGGTAAATAGTATGTTTCTTATGTTGATCTTTGGAATAGGGACAGTACCTTCTCTTCTTTTAGTGGGGCATGTAAGTTCATTATTAACAAAGAGATTAAAAGAGAGTATGTATAGAATTTCAGCCTATATAATGATTATTATAGGAATAATATTCACTCTAAGAGCAATATTTAAATTTTAGTATAGTATTATGTATAAATGTGAACATTGTCTTTTAGAAATAGATGAAAAGAAAGCAATAAAGGAAGAGATTGATGGAAAGATGAGAATATTCTGTTGCCCAGGATGTATGGGAATTTTTCATATACTTCATGATGCAGGGCTTGAGAAGTTTTATAAAACGAGAGTGGGTTGGCAACCAGGCCCCCCTCAGGAAGTAGATATAAACCTGGATATTTTCCTTGAAAATATTAATGAGATTGAGGGACTAAGGGAGATAGAGATTCTAATTTTTGGAATAAGATGTGCTTCATGTATATGGCTTATTGAACACTTTATGAAGAAATTTGATGGTATTGTTGATGTAAGGGTAAATTATGCAACCTACAGAACAAAGATTAGATGGGACCCTCAAAAGATAAGCCTTCTAAATATACTTGATAATATAAAATCTATTGGATATATCCCAAAACCATATGTATCTTCGGTTTTTGAAGAAAGTCTAAGTAGAGAAAAGAGAGATTTACTTATTAGATTTGGGAGTGCTGCTTTCTTTTCTATGCAACTTATGCTTTATACAATTGCCCTATATGCAGGTTACTTTCAAGGTATAGAAAACAGATATAGATTGATTTTCCAGCTTATCACATGGGGACTTGCTACCCCTGTTATATTTTATTCGGGTTACCCTTTTATTAAGAATTCCTTGGGAAGTTTAAAAAATAGAGTTTTTAATATGGACATCCTTATATTTTTAGGGTCCTTTTCTGCCTATCTATATAGCATTTTTATGATATTTATTGGTGGAGAAGTCTATTTTGATACCTCTTCTATGATTATTACCTTTATACTTCTTGGAAGATTTATTGAAATAGGGGCTCGAAGCAAAGCAGGAGAGGCTATATCGCTACTAATGAATCTTCAGTCAAAGGAAGCGAGAAAAGTTGAGGGGTTAGAGATGGGTATTAAACTAGTACCTGTATCGAGTTTGAAATCAGGAGATATTATTGAGGTTACACCAGGGGAGAGGATTCCCCTTGATTGTATAATAATAGATGGATATTCAGAGGTTGATGAATCAATGCTTACTGGAGAATCTATTCCTGTTAGGAAGCAGAAAGGTGATGAGGTGTTTAGTGGTACTATAAATCTTAATGGTAGGCTTAGACTCAAAGTAATAAGGGTTGGTAAGGAGACATTTATTTCACAAATTATAAAAGCTGTTGAGGATGCCCAAGCCAGGAAGTCTAAGATACAGGTGAGAGCAGATAGAGTAATGGGATGGTTTATTCCTGCTATATTATTAATTTCTATATTTACATTCCTCTATTGGTTTTACATAACTTCAAAAATTTCATATGCTTTGATGAATGCTGTTTCAGTGCTTGTTGTTTCCTGTCCTTGTGCTATTGGGCTTGCTACTCCTCTTGCTATATTTGTAGGTTCTACTATTGCTTCGAAAAGAGGTATACTTATTAAAGGAGGGGATATACTTGAAGCAGTTTCAGAGATTAATTATGTGGTTTTTGATAAAACAGGAACCCTTACGAAGGGAGAACCTGTTCTTATAGATATAGTTACAGAAGAAGATGGAGAGGATGAGCTTATAATATTAAAATATGCTGCATCCCTTGAGTCATGTTCAGAACATTCTTTAAAAAAAGCAGTTATCTCTGCATATAAGGGTGAACTCTTTCAGTTAAAAGATTTTAGAGTTATATCTGGTAGGGGAATTGAAGGGATAATAGAGGAGGAAAAGATTATTATAGGTAATAAAGATTTTATGGAAGAGAAAGAGATAACTCTTAAAGAGAAATTAAAAGTGAAATATGATAAACTTTCTTCAGAAGGAAAGACAGTTATATTTGTCGGAATAGAAGGGAAGGTTGTTGGGCTTTTAGTAATAGTAGATGAAATTAAAGACCGGGTTAGAGAAATGGTTAAAGAATTAAGAAGGAAAAATATAAACATAAAGATGGTAACAGGGGATAATTTTTATGCAGCCAAATATATTTCTATAAAGTCAGGGATAGATGATTTTATTTCAGATGCTACACCACTTAAAAAGGCTGAAATTATTAGAGAAATAAAATCAGATGGATATAAAGTTATTATGGTTGGAGATGGGATAAATGATGCTCCATCACTTATTGAAGCCCATATTGGTATCACCTTTGGTAAAGCAACCGATATTTCCCTTAAGAGTGCGAATGTTGTTATTATGAGAGATAATTTAAGATTGATTATAGATCTTTTTAATATATCAAAAAATACCCTTTCAATAATAAAGGAGAATATTTGCTGGGCTCTTTCATATAATTTTATTGTTATACCATTCGCTGTAAGCGGATTTTTACATCCTATAATCTCTGCTATTTCAATGACAATAAGTTCGATTGTGGTTTTATGTAATTCTCTGAGATTAAGAAATAAAGAGTGGGTATAGGAATGTGGACTATATTTCTTTTAATAGCCGTTGCTTCCTTTCTTGGATTTGCTGCCTGGCTTATCTTCATTTGGGCGGTAAAGAGTGGTCAATATGATGACCCTGAAGGGATTAAATACAGGATTCTCAATGATGAAGATGAATAGACTTAATTTATAAAAACAGTTTTCTTAAAATCTTTACTTTATCCTCCTTATATGATAAATTTTAAATGAAATGAGTTTAGTGGGAAAATTAGAGGACCTTAGTCTGGGAGATATCCTTCAGATAGTGAGTCTGAGTAAAAGGTCTGGAATACTAACCATAAATAGTAAAAGAGGATTAGGCAGAATAGTTTTCAAGGATGGGCAGGTTATCCAAGCTACCTCTGATTCTTTTAAAGATAATATAGCTCAGGTATTGGTGAAATATGGAGTTTTAGGAATAGATGAGATGAGAGAAGTGGTGGAGATATGGAAGAAGGAGAAAGTGGATATAAAGGAGATAATAATAAGAAGATATAATATCCCTGTGGATGTTATTAATAACAATATCCGCCAATATATAGAGAAGGCTGCTTTTGACATGTTCAACTGTGTTGATGGAGATTTTAATTTTGAGATAGAGGGAGCAGATGAGGAAATAGAGAGGATAAAAAATAAGGGATTAGAGGTTATTTATGAACCTGGAATTGATCCTTTATATTTAGCTATGGAAGGGCTAAGGATATTTGATGAATTACAAAGGTATAAAGATAAAAAAGAGATATCAAAATCCCCTGTTTCATCAGAAGGAGTAGAAGTTCATGAATCATTAGAACTTACATTTGATTCTCCAATAATTATTATTGATAGGGATTCCTCAATAATAAAGTATATAAGTGAAATATTATCTAGAGAGAGATATAAGGTATTCTCTTTTAGTTCTATTGGAACAGCATTGGCAAAGATTGATGAATTGAAGGAGATAGGTATTACTCCTATTGTAATAGCTGATCTATTTATTCCGAGAATGGATGGTGAGGGGCCTTTGGGAGGAATTGAGATGTTAGAAATAATAAGAACTATATATCCGGATATTCCTTTCATTCTGATGAGTGGGGAAAAGGATAAAGATGCAGAAACAGAGGCTAAAAGGTTAAATGTAGATCTATATATAAATAAGCCCAGAGTAATTGATTCGAAAAATATGGAATTATTTACAAAAGGGTTAATTAAAGGGTTATCTAATATCTCTTCGGAGGGAGAAGAGTTGTTTGATATAAGAAAAGAGCTTAAAGATGAGCTCGAATTTGATTATGATGATTCTTCTAATTATGCAGCTGCTTCCCCTATTTTAAGTCTATTAAAATCTATGATTACAGAGTTGAATAGCGTAAATACAAGTAACGAAATTATATTATTGATATTAAGATTCGCAAGTGAGTTAATGAATAGAGCGGTAATCTTTATTGTTAAAGATAAAGAAATTGCTGGTCTGGGACAGTTTGGAATCAATATTAAGGATGATATCCCGGATAAAAGAGTAAGAAGAATGAGAATTCCGCTTACAGAAGAATCAGTATTTTTAGAAGCTATAAATAATAGAAGTATAATAAAGAAAAGCTTAGAGACCAATAAATGGAATAAATATCTCATTAATGAGTTAGGAGGGATGGTTCCAAGGGAAGTCTTTGTTGCACCTATAATAAGTGAGGGGGAAGTAATAGCTTTCCTTTATGGTGATAATATACCAGAGGATAGAAGTATAGGGGATACAGAGAGTCTCGAGATATTCCTTTCTCAGGCAGGGATTTCTATGGAGAGGATATTATTAGAAGAGAGGATTAAAAGCCTTAAGAAAAAAGATTAGAGATGAAATATAGTATTCTATTAGTAGAAGATTCTAAAACTACAAGGGCTTTAATAAGATCTACTATAGAAGGTATGGATTCCATATCTTTTATAGAGACAGAAAGCGGGTTTGATGCCCTAAAGATATTAACTAAGCAGAAAGTCGACTTAATTATTACAGATATTAATATGCCTGATATTAATGGACTTGAATTAATAAATTTTATTAAGAAGAATCCATTATATTCTAATATTCCTCTTATAATAATATCCACTGAAGGAAGTGAGAAGGATAAAGAAAAGGGATTAAGTTTAGGAGCGGAGGAGTATGTTGTAAAACCCTTTAATCCTGAGTATTTGCAAAAAGTAGTAAGAAAGCATCTAAAATGAAAGGAAAGAGAAGAAAAAGAAAGAAAGATAAGGCTTTAAAAGAGTTCTATTCAGAAGCAGAAAGTATATTAGAGTCATTAAATTCTGATCTATTAAGACTGGATGAGAATGTAAAAAATGGGAAAGAGGACCCTGATATATTAAATAGTATATTTCGTGGAGTTCATACTTTAAAAGGGCTTTCAGGAATGTTTGAGCTCCCAAATGTTACAGATCTTAGTCATAATTTAGAAAATTTGCTTGATTCCCTTAGATTAGGGAAAATAATGATAAATTCCAATGTTATGGATCTCCTTTTTGAAAGTATTGAGGTACTTCAGATATTAATATTGGAAGAGGAGGAGTTCGATACCAATCATCTAATAGAGAAGATAAATACTATAATAAATAGAAAAGATTCTCTGAGCAAGCCATCTTTAGATATTATTGATATTGAAAGGGATATATTAAATGTATTAACTGAATATGAAGAGCATAGACTCATTGATAATATAAAAAGAGGATTAAGAGTACTAAGAGTCCATGTTACATTTGAGCTTGATTCATTTGATCAATATTTAGGAAATTTTATAAATAGACTTAAAGAATTTGGAGAAGTAATATCTACTCTCCCTACTCAGGACCCGTCAAAGGAAGGGAAAATAGATTTTGATATAATAGTTGGAACAGAGAAGGATTTATCATTCTTTAATGATAATTTAAAGGAAAAAAATGTAGAAATATATGAAATATCTCATAGGAAGGGAGAAGAAATCACTGAGGGAAAAGTAGATTTACTCCCGTCTATCAGAAGTTTAACCCATACAGTTAGAGTGGATATAAATAAGTTAAACAATATTATGAACATTGTAGGAGAATTATATCTATATAAATCTATTATAAATAAGATAAGTAAAGAATTGAGTTCCAATGAAGGATTTACAGAACTTGTTCTTGAGCTTTACAAAGCTGATAAAGGACTTGAGAAGAGTCTTTCTGAGCTACAGAGAGGTGTTATGGAAGTAAGGATGGTTCCTATAAATCAGATATTTGATAGGGTAGCAAGGGTGGCTCGAAAATTAGCAAGAGATTCCAATAAAGATGTAGAATTAATGTTCAAGGGTGGTGAAACAGAGTTAGATAAATTGGTTGTGGAAGAACTAGGCGATCCTCTTCTCCATATAATAAGGAATTCTTTAGACCATGGTATTGAAACCCCTGATATAAGAAGAAACATTGGAAAGTCTGAAAAGGGTAATATAACTATTAATGCATTTCAAAAAGGTGATCATGTGATAATAGAGATAATAGACGATGGTAGAGGAATTGATCTCGATAGGGTTAGAGAAATAGGTATAAGAAAAGGGTTTATTGAAAGAAGAGAGAATATTAGTAATAGAGAGCTTTATAACCTTTTATTTATTTCGGGTTTTTCTACAAGAGAAGAGATTAGTGAAATATCAGGAAGAGGAGTAGGGATGGATATAGTTAAAAACAACATATCTCGATTAGGGGGTATTGTGGATATTGAATCAGAGAAGGATAAAGGGACCAAAATTACGATAGTTCTTCCCATAACGCTCGCTATTATTCAGGCTTTAATAATAGAGACATCCGGGAGGATATATGCTATACCATTAAATTCTGTTATAGAATTGCTGATTATCCATCCTGATCAGGTAGAAACTATAGAGAATAAAGAAGTAATAGAACTGAGGGGTATGACCCTTCCAATCCTTTATTTAAATGAGTTATTTGAACTTCCAAAATCCCATAAAGCAGAGGATAAATTGTATGTTGTTGTGATTGGTGTGGCTAATAAGATGATAGGGATAGTTGTGGATGAATTGATAGGGAAAAGGGATATATTGATAAAATCTGTAGGTGAATTATTAAAAGGGATTAGATGGATTGCAGGGGCCGCAGAATTTGATAATCAAAAGACAATACTTGTATTAGATGTAGGAACAATAATAGAAGAGGCTTTATTGTGAAGGAAGAAGATTCTTCATTAACTGTGCCGGATAATAATCAAGAAGGTATTGTTAAATCCTATGAAGATAGGGTAGTGTCTTATGGATATTCAAGAGAATTACATAGGGATCTGGATGAAGAGGAGGAAGTAGTTGGATTTTTAAATTTTAGTCTTGAGAATGAGGAATATGCTTTAAATATATTGAATATCAAAGAAATTATTAAACCAAAAGAAATTACAGAAATTCCTAAAGCTCCTTCCCATCTTCTCGGAATAATATCCTTAAGGGGAGAAATAATACCAGTAATAGATCTTAAAAGAAAACTTAAACTTATACCAGTATCTATCACTGAAACCACAAGAATTATAGTTATACAATATGAAGAGAATCTAGTCGGTATTTTAGCTGATTCTATATCTCAGGTTTTAAGAATACATAAAAAGGATATTCAACCATCACCTTCGATGATAAATAAGGTAGAGCTTGAATTTATCAAAGGGATAACAAGACATAATGGAAAACTGATAATATTATTAAATATTGAAAGGATATTCAATATAGATCTTTTTAATAGGGAATAAGTATGTCAGAAGAGCTACAGGTTGCCTGTTTTTATATAGGAGAGGAGGAGTATGCTATTGATATAATGAAGATAAAAGAGATTATCCGCCCACTTAAGATAACCTTTATACCAAATTCTCCTCCCTTTATAGAAGGTGCAATAAATCTGAGAGGGATGGTAATTCCTGTTATTGATATGAGAAAAAGATTCAATATTCCTCCTGAAAATAATATAAAGAAGATTAAGTTCATTATAACTGTTATTGAGAATAGGATAATTGGCTTGATAGTAGATGATGTATCAAGAATAATTAAGATAAGATTAGAGGATTTACTTCCTCCTCCTTCCATATTTAAAGGGGTGGATTCGAAGTTTATTTATGGACTGTATAGAGACGAAGATAATCTATTGGTATTACTTGATCTTGATAATATATTAACAACATCTGAAAAGGATATGCTCGAGGAAATATGATAATATCATGTTCAAGTTGTAATACAAGATTTAGAATAGACGCCAAAAAGGTAAGGGGTAGAAGGGTTAAAATAAGATGTTCTAAATGCAGAAACATATTTATAGTAGATGGGAATATAAAGAAAGAATTCAATAAATATAAGGTTCTTGTAGCCCATGAGAGTCCAAAAGTATGTGATTTTATAAAGGATATACTGGAAGATTCAGGTTTTAATGTTATAAAGGCTTATGATGGTAAAAAGGCATTATCGATAATTGAGAGGAATTCCCCTCATATTTCTATATTGGATGTAGCTCTACCAAAGATGTTTGGATTTGAGATATCTGAATTGATTAAGAAGGATGAAAAGCTTAAAGATATAGGGGTGATATTGATATCTTCTATATACGATAAAAATAGCTATAAAAGAGCTCCACAGTCCCTATATGGGGCTGATGACTATATTGAAAAGCATCATCTTCATGATATGCTTATACCAAAGATAAGAAATATAATTAAGGACAGAGATATTAAAGAGAAGAGGCTTATATTAAGGGATGAAGAAAGGGAGATTTTGAAGGAAGAGACATTTTTAAAGGTGAATAAAGAGGAGATTGAGAAGGCTAAGAGACTGGCAAGGATAATTGTTTCTGATATAGTTCTATATAATGAGGAACTTGTAGATGAAGGGATAAAAAATGGTAATTTTTATGAATTATTGGAAAAGGATATTAGTGAAGGCAGGAAATATTATGAAGAGAGAGTGGCTCCTGAAATATATGAGAAGACAGATTATATAAGAGAATATTTTGATAAATTTATAGAGAATAAGAAAAAAGATATGAGGTTAAATGAATAAACATATATCCGATATAAAGAAAAATTTGAATAGTCCGGATGAAGAAGTGAGGATGTCTTCTTTAAGAAATTTCTCTTCATTTAGAGATAAGGAATGTATAAATTTACTCAATATAGCCCTTGGTGACCCGAGCTGGAGGATAAGGAAAGAGGCTGTAAATATGCTCATAGATCTTTATAAGCCTGATGAAGTGATTCCTTTATTTATACTGTCATTAAGTTCCCATGATAATGCAGGTAGAAGAAATGCTGCACTTGAAGGATTGGTAAAGATTGGGAGTAAGTGTGTAGATGAGTTGATAAAGAGAATAGATGATAAGGATAGGGATGTTAGAAAGTTTATAGTAGATATATTAGGAGAAATAGGGGATAAGAGGGGGCTTCCGTATTTAATAAAGGCTTTAAATGATGAGGATGAGAATGTATCAATAGCTGCAGCAGAGAATATAGGAAAGGTTGGAAATAGTGATGTGGTAGATATACTTATAGAAGTATTAAATAAAGAGAAAGATAAGCCATGGCTTAGATTCTCAATCTCAGAAACGCTGAGTAAAATAGGAGGGAGTATCCCTATAGAACCTATAATAGAAGCTGCAAAAGATAAGATATTAAGGAAAGCTGCATTTGATGTAGTTGGTAGTTCTTTAAATCCTGGGGGTATAGATATATTGATTGATGGTATAAATGATGAAGTAAAAAGCTCCAGAGAATCTGCAATTTCTGCTCTTATAAAGATATATAATTCTTTAGATTATAAGAGGGATTATATAAGGAATAAAATAGAGAGTATTAAAGATGTATCAATGATTATAGAATCTATAGATAGTTTAGACCATAATGTCAGAACGGCTTCTATTAAATTATTAGGGCTATCCGGAAATATAAACACAATTCCCTATCTTATAGATATAGCAAGGGAGTATAAAGAGGTAAGGGATGAGGCATTCAATTCTATATTTGAGATATGTAAGAATGATTCAAAAGGTATAGAGCTTATTGTAGGATTGTTATACGATGAGAGTCCGTATATAAGAGGTAATATTTCTTTGATATTGGGTAAACTGGGAGTTACTGAAGCTTTAGATAGATTGATTGAACTATTGGGTGATGAAGAAAAAGAGGTTGCGGATTTAGTTGCTGAATCACTTATAATATTAGGGAGAGATAATCCTGAGATTATAAGCCAAATAAAATCTCTTCTTTCATCAAAGGATCCTGCATTAAGAAGAAATATTATTAAAATCTTGGGTAATATATGGAGTGAGGATGAAGCCTTAGAATTATTAACTAAATATCTTAAGGATGAAGACGCAGAAATCAGGAGAGATGCTGTGTCGTTGATAGGAATGAGGCTTAAGGAAAGAGCTATAGATTATGTAATATTTGCGCTTGCAGATGAGGATAGAGGTGTTAGATTAGAAGCAGTAAATGTGTTAGGAGATGTAGAGGGTGATAAAACAAAGGAACTTTTGTTCACTGCATTAAATGATGAGGATATATGGGTAAGAGCGTATGCTGTAAAGTCTCTTGGTAAAAGATCGGGAGAGGATGTTATTAATGCTATAAAAGGAATGCTTAAGGATATTCCCCCTGTTGCAATAACAGCTATAGAGGTGTTAAAAGAAAAGCTTGGAAGGGATGCTATTGAGCCATTAATTAAAACCCTTGAAAGCAATGAAATAGATATAATTAGAGCATCACTTAATGCACTTAATTCATTAATGGGAGATGAATTTGTAAAGCTTATAAATCATAATAATGAAATTGTAAGAAATGAGTTAAAAAGGTTGATAAATGTTGAATGTTAATGATAGTATTTCACTCAGTGAGGAAGAATTTGAGGATATAAGGGATTTTATTCATACCCATTGTGGTATATATTTTGATGATAATTATAAATATATTATAGAAAAGAGGCTTATTAACAGAATTAGGGAGAATCGTCTAAAGAACTTTAGAGATTATTATTATTTCTTAAAATATGATAAGAAGAAGAACGAAGAGTTAAATAAGGTTGTTGATATATTAACCACAAATGAAACCTATTTCTTTAGAGAGGAATTCCGATTAAAATCTTTCACTGATGAAATTCTTCCGGCAATAAGGGATAAAAAGCTTAAAGAAGGAATAAAGGATATAAATATATGGAGTGCTGGTTGTTCCAGTGGAGAGGAACCCTATACAATAGCTATCCTTATTAAAGAAAAGGGATTTTTTGAGAATTTTAATATAAGTATAATTGCAACCGATATAAGTCATAGAGTTCTTAAGCTTGCAAGAAGAGGGGTTTATCCTAAATATTCATTTAGAACAACAGATAAGATTTATATAGATAAATATTTTGATGTGGAAGAAGAAGGTAAATGGAGAATAAAAGATGAGATAAAAAATCTTGTAACCTTTGGGCATCTTAATCTTTTAGATTCGTTGAAGATAAGCCTTTTAAGAAAAATGGATGTTATATTCTGTAGAAATGTTATAATATATTTTGATAATGAGGCAAGAAAGAGAGTTATACAGAGCTTTTATGATAAGCTTGAAGAAGGAGGATATTTATTATTGGGGCATTCAGAATCTCTTATGAATATATCTACATCATTTAAACTGATACAGCTTAAGAATGACATTGTTTGGCAGAAGCCTGTGAGGATTTAATGGATATAAAAAGGGTTCTAATTGTTGATGATTCTGCATATAATAGAAGAACTATTTTAAAAATTTTGGAGAACGAGCCATATATAAAGGTTGTGGGTACTGCAATCAATGGAGAAGATGCTCTAAGAAAGACTATGCAGCTCAAACCGGATATAATAACCCTTGACCTTGAAATGCCTTATATGGATGGATTTACCTTCCTGAGGATATTAATGAAAGTTGCCCCCACCCCTGTGATTGTTGTAAGTTCAAAGGATGAAGACGAGAATGTATTTAAAGCTATGGAGTTAGGGGCTTTAGACTTTCTCCCAAAGCCTGTTAACAATATTTCTATTGAACTTCTAAAAATAAAGGAAGACCTAATATCAAAAATTAAAGCCATTTCTAAATTGGCAATTGGGAAGGTGAAAAATAGGGATTATTCTATCCATGAGAGACTTTCAAAAATATCAGAATCATTAACTTTTAATGATAGGTTTAGACTTATAGCTATAGGGGCATCTACAGGGGGGCCACCGGCTATTCAGACTATATTTTCAAGCCTTCCAGAAGACTTACCTGCTGGGATTGTTGTTGCTCAGCATATGCCCCAAGGTTTTACAAAGGCGTTTGCAGAAAGATTGAATAGATTATTGCCCTTTGAGGTAAAAGAAGCGTCAATAGGGGATAAGGTTGAACCTGGAAGGATAATCATAGCAAAGGGTGGGACTCATATATTATTTAAGAAAAAGAGGAATAAGGATGTAATAATAGATTTAAAAAGTCCTGATAATAATGATAGATATGTTCCTTCTGTTGATATGATGTTTAGCTCTGCTGCAGATATTTATGGAGATAAGGTTGTAGGGATAATACTTACTGGCATGGGTAGAGATGGAAGTATAGGTGTTAAAAGGATAAAGGATAAAGAAGGTATTGTTCTAGCTGAATCAGAGGAGACATCTATTGTATTTGGAATGCCAAAGGAGGCAATAAATACTGGAGCTATTGATAAGGTTGTCCCTCTTAATAGGATAGGGAATGAGATTATAAAGTTATGTAGTAATTAAATATTGAAAAATGTAATTAATTATGATAAAAGAGGAAAGTTATGGATGGTAATATGCTAAAAGCTAAAGAGTTTTTAGAAACGTTTAAAAAGGGAACGGAGTTTATAGAGAAACTACTAAAAGACAATGAGAGGCTCAGGCTGAGGATCAAGGAGTTAGAAGAAGAAAAGAAGGCTCTTAATAAATCTACGAAAGATAGAGAGAATATAATGTCTCTTAAGAAAAAAATAGAAGAAATGGAGAGAGAGAAGGACGATTTATTAACAAGATGTAAAGAATTGGAGGAAGAGAGTAAGGAATTTGCTAATAAATATGTAGAACTTGAAGAGGAGAACAATAATTTAGCAAATCTATACATTGCCAGCTACCAGCTCCATTCCACTTTGGACATAAAAGAGGTTCTTCAGATAATATTAGAGATAATAATAAATCTTATTGGTGGAGAGGAATTTGCTATATTGCTCTTAGATGAAAAGAGTAATGAGCTGACCCCGGTTGCAACAGAGGGAATAGATAAAAATAAAATTCCATCTATTAAACTTGGAGTTGGTATAATAGGGAATGTTGCAAAGAGTGGTGAAAGCTATTTCAAAGATGAGATAGGGAATGCAGATACTAAAATAAACCCATTAAATCCAATTGTATGTATTCCCCTTAAGATAAAGGAACATGTTATAGGAGTTATTGCTATATATAAACTATTCATCCAGAAGACCAAGTTTGTTGATATTGATTATGAATTATTTACTCTATTAGCAGGACACGCAGCTACAGCTATATTTGGTTCAAAACTTTATACAGAATCTGAGAGGAAATTATCAACAATTCAGGGGTTCATAGATCTTTTAACAAAATAGGTACAATATGAATATAAGGAAAGTTTTAATAGTTGAAGATTCACCTACAATGAGGCAATTAATAATCTTTGCTTTAAAGAGACTAAAAAGGGTGAATTTTGTTGAAGCAGGGGATGGGGTCGAGGCTTTAAAGAAGCTCTCCAATTCCAAATTTGATATTGCTCTTATAGACCTTAATATGCCTATTATGGATGGGTTAAAATTGATAAGCCTTATGAAGAAAGATGAGAAACATAAAAATATTCCTATTGTAGTGATAACTACTGCTGGTAGAGACGAGGATAAAAAGAAAGCATTTGATTTAGGTGTTAATGCATATATTACAAAACCTATCCAGACAGCAGAAGTTTTATCTATTGTAAGTAATTTCTTAGGTGAATAAGTGGAAGAGAGATATAATCCTAAAGTTATAGAAAAAAAGTGGCAGAACTATTGGATAAATAATAGTATATTTAAAGTTAAGGAAGATATTAATAAAAGGAAATATTATCTATTAGAGATGTTCCCATATCCATCAGGGAGGATACACATGGGACATGTTAGAAATTACGCTATAGGTGATGTCATTGCAAGATATAAGATTATGAATGGATATAATCTTCTTCATCCGATGGGTTGGGATGCCTTTGGTCTGCCGGCTGAGAATGCTGCTATTCAGAACAGGACGCACCCAGCCAAGTGGACGTATGGAAATATAGAATATATGAGATCTCAGCTTAAAAAGATGGGGTTTAGTTATGATTGGGATAGAGAGATAGCAACCTGTGACTCTGAGTATTATAGATGGGAGCAATGGGTATTTATAAAGATGTATGAAAAGGGAATGGTTTATAGAAAAAAGGCTTTTGTGAACTGGTGTGATAATTGTCAAACTGTTCTTGCAAATGAGCAGGTGGAGGATGGTTTGTGCTGGAGATGTGAGGGTGAGGTTTCGGAAAAAGAAATGGAACAATGGTTCTTTAAAATTACTCAATATGCTGATGAGCTCTTAGAATATTGCGATAAGCTTTTTGGATGGCCTGAAAGGGTTATAACAATGCAGAAAAACTGGATAGGGAAGAGCATTGGAGCAGAGATAGATTTTAAAGTTAAAGGGTCTAATATAGTTATAAAGGTATTTACTACAAGGCAGGATACATTATGGGGGGCTACGTTTATGAGTCTTGCTCCTGAATATCCTCTTTCTATCGAGCTTTCAAAGATTGGGAACAGAGAAATGGAGGTTAGGAGATTTATAGAAAAAACAAGAAATATTAATAGATTTAAGAGAAGAGAAGAGGGAGTGGAAAAAGAGGGTGTCTTTACAGGAACATATTGTATAAATCCTGTGACAGGTTGGGAAATGCCTATATATATTGCAAATTTTGTCCTTATGGATTATGGGACTGGAGCTGTAATGGCTGTCCCTGCCCATGATCAAAGGGATTTCGAATTTGCAAAGAAATATAACCTTCCTATA
The DNA here is from genome assembly GCA_964501575.1 of uncultured Thermodesulfobacteriota bacterium. GTDB lineage: Bacteria > Desulfobacterota > CAZCTP01 > CAZCTP01 > CAZCTP01 > CAZCTP01. The sequence continues at coordinate 28,760 of CAZCTP010000010.1, read as the reverse complement.
GTTGTTGTTATAAACCCTAGAGATAAATTGCTTGATCCGGATAAATTGAGTGAAGCATATACTGAGGATGGTATAATGACAAATTCTGGCCCATTTACTGGGAGATATAATGTTGATATTATTGATGATATCAATAAGTACTTAGAAGAAAATGGTATAGGGAAGAAATCAGTTACCTATAGATTAAGGGATTGGGGAATATCCCGTCAGAGATATTGGGGAACTCCTATCCCAGTTGTATATTGTGAGAGATGTGGTATTCAACCTGTAAAAGAAGAGGATCTTCCAGTTATACTTCCTCATAATATTGAAACATCCTGGAATGGGGGTTTACTATTATCAAAGAATGAAGATTTTATTAACACAGAGTGTCCAAAATGTAATGGACCTGCTAAAAGAGAAACGGATACAATGGATACCTTTGTTGAATCATCGTGGTATTTCCTGAGATATACATCCCCCGATTGTAAATACGCTCCATTTGATAAAGAAAGGGTTAAATATTGGATGCCAGTAGACCAGTATATTGGTGGTATAGAACATGCCATACTTCATCTGTTATATGCAAGGTTTTTTACAAAAGCTCTCAGGGATCTCGGACTTATAGAAATTGATGAACCCTTTATAAATCTATTAACTCAGGGAATGGTTATAAAAGATGGTGCGAAAATGTCTAAATCTAAAGGAAATGTGGTTGATCCTGATGATCTTCTTAATAAATATGGAGCTGATACAGCAAGAGTTTTCTGTTTATTTGCATCTCCACCTGAAAGAGATCTTGAATGGAGCGATGCCGGAGTCGAAGGAGCTTTCAGATTCTTGAATAGAGTGTGGAGGATGGTTTTAGACAATCTTACATTAATTAAGGATGTAGAATTACCTGAAGATGGTGCATTGATTCTAAATGATAAAGAATTAATTAGTTTTAGAAGGAAGATCCATGAAACTATAAAAAGGGTCACAAATGATATTGAGGAGAGGTTTCATTTTAATACAGCTATAAGTGCTATAATGGAGCTTGTAAATACTATATATCAGGTAAATATTGATAAAAATAACAGGGTATCTTTATCAATATTAAAGGAGGGTATCAACAGTGTTATTCTCCTTCTTTCTCCCTTTGCCCCCCATATATGTGAGGAATTATGGGAAAAGTTAGGTAATAACGATACTATATTTCATACCCCATGGCCAAAGTATAATGAGAGATTTATTGAAAAGGATGAGATACTGATCGTTATTCAGGTTAATGGAAAGGTTAGAAATAGAATTACTGTTAATACAAATCTATCTCAAAAAGATATAGAAGAGGTTGTATTAAACGACAATAAGATTAAGAATATAATAGGAAATAAGAAGGTAGTTAGGACAGTATATGTCCCTAATAAATTAATTAATATTGTTATAAAATAAATGGAGGAGATATGGCTCTTAAAAAGAGATATATAGCTTTATTAATATTAGCTTCTATTTATATCACTAATTGTGGTTATCATATAGCTGGGAAAGGAAGTAATCTTCCCCCTGAGGTAAAAAGTATTGCCATACTAATATTGGCGAATAACACACAGGAATCTAATCTTGAACAGATAGTTACAGAGGCTATCAGAAATGAGTTTATTAGAAGTAAGAGGCTTAAGGTTGTCTCAGAGGACGAAGCTGATGTGATCCTTTATGGGAATATTAAATCTTTTGACCTTTCAGCGGTATCATTTGATAAAAATGATGTGGTAATGGAATATAGAGCCGAGATGGTTCTTGATTTATCTCTTAAGAAAAAAGACGATAATAGTATCCTATGGAAAGATAATAATCTTTCTATAATAGATGAGTATGGAGCAGAAGATTCTGTTATTGTAACTTCATCTCCAGAATATAAGGAGAGGAATCTAAATGTTGATGATCTGAGGAATATGACAAGAAACGTGGTGTTAGAAGAGGATAAAAAATATGCAATAATAAGAATAGCAAAGGATGTAGCTGAAAGGGTTCACAATGGGGTCTTTACCGGATTCTGAAATTTCCTCTATCTACTATTTTTATGGAGAAGAAGAATTCCTGATGAATCAGGAGGTTAATAGGATAAGGAGTGCTATTCTTAAGGGGAATAATTCTAATTTTCATATATTATACGGGAAAGAATCGAATGTAAATGAGGTAATAAATTTAGCAAGGTCTATTCCATTAATGGGAGGTAACAGAGTTGTTATTGTAAAGGAAGCAGATAATTTGAAGGGGATAGATTCGGAAAAGTTTATCTCCTATATCAAAAAACCTGTTAAGTCTACTTCTGTAATATTTATTGCAAAAAAGGCTGATTTCAGAAAAAGATATATCCAGGTATTGAAAAATTTGAATCTTTTGAGAGAATTTAATCTATTAAAATATAGTGACTTAAAAAGTTGGGTATTAAAGGAAGTAAAAAGATACGATAAGATGATAAGTGAAGATGCTGTTAATACTCTTATAGATATTCTCGGGAATAATCTCTATATCTTGCATAATGAGATTGCAAAACTTGTAAATTTTGTAGGGTATAGAAAAAAAATTAAGTTGGAGGACGTAAGGGAGATAATTTCAGATATAGGGAATGAAACAATATTTGATTTATTAAATTCTATTGTGAGAAAAGAAAGGAATAGAAGTATATACCTTATAAACAGACTTATTAATAATGGGATTCCTCCTTTACTTATACTGAATATGATAATCAGACATATCCGTATGATTTGGATTGGTATGGAAATGTTGAATGATGGAATAAGTAGTAATGAGATATGGAAAAATATTAGGATCAATCCTAAATATTTAAAAGGAATATCTATTGATGAGCTTAAAAAGCTATTTTCTAAGCTTCAATACGTAGATACATCTCTAAAGAGCTCAAGTATTTCAAAGGATGGATTACTCAAAGACCTAATTATTGGGATCCATCTTTAACCATCAAAGAATTTACTAATCGGGTTAATTTAGATATTTTCCTTGAAGCATTGTTTCTGTGGAGAATTCCTTTAGAAACAGATTTATCAAGATATGATCTCACTTTTGAAAGATATTCTTTAGCTTTATTAGCATCTTTCTCTTCAACAGCTATTCTTGTTTTCTTAATGAATGTTTTTATCATTGACTTAAACATTCTATTTCTTTCTCTTCTTTTTAAATTCTGTCTATTTCTTTTAATCGCTGACTTATGTACTGCCAATTTTACCTCCTTTAATTTAAAATAAATAATTATTTATTAAAAGTCAAGATCTTTTTTTATTGAGTAAGCGGAATATCTCCGGTTACCTTGTTATCGTTGTTGTTGACAAAAATATTCTAATTATTTATTATAATTCAGTAGAATGAAGATATTTAGTTTATTAATAATTATTTTATTTGTATTTCCTCTTGCGTCATTTGGAGATATATATAGTTATGTGGATCAAAATGGGGTATATCATTTTACCAATGTACCTGTAAGCCCTAAATATAAATTTAAGTTTAAAGAAAAAATAGAAAGTAAAAAATTTTTAAATAAGAATTATCTCAAATATGATGATATAATATCATATACTGCTAATAAATATGGTGTAGATTCTGCATTAATTAAAGCTATAATAAGAGCTGAGTCTAATTTTAATCACAGAGCGATATCTCCTAAAGGAGCTCAGGGTCTAATGCAGCTTATGCCTGATACAGCCTATAAGATGGATGTAATAGACCCATTTAATCCAGTGGATAATATAGAAGGTGGTGTAAGATATATTAGATATTTATTAGATTTATTCAATGGAGATCTTTCTTTAGCCCTAGCAGCTTATAATGCAGGGATTAAAGAAGTAAGAAGATTCAATGGTATTCCACCATTTAGAGAAACGAGAGAGTATATTAGAAAAGTTCTTAAGTTTTTTAGACTATACAAAAATAATAATACTTTATAGAATTATTAAAATAAGATTAATTAAAATAGATAAAAAATAGGTTTGTATTAATTTTACTTTAAAGATAGTTTTCGAATGAGTGTAGGATGTTATATTTAAAATGTTATATTTTAAAAATGATAGTTTAAAAATTATAAAACTAAAATAGATATGGCTTATTCAATTGATAAATATACTTTTTTAGCTAAAGATGGGATAATAAAAAGTTTTGTATGGAATATTCCAAATATTCTTTCTATTTCAAGAATTCTTGTTACACCTGTAATAGTAATTCTTCTTATTAATGAGAGCAGACTTTTATCAATATTAGTGGCATTTATCTTTTTAGCAGCTTTTTTGACTGATGTAATAGATGGTTATATCGCTCGTAGAATGAGATTGGTAACAGATATAGGTAAATTTCTTGATCCATTGGCTGACAAACTATTGATAGCTACGGCTTTAATAATGCTTATACCACTTCACAGGGTTCCGATATGGATGGTTGTGATTATACTTTCAAGAGAGATTGCTGTTACAGGTTTAAGAATAATTGCATTAAACAATAATATTGTGATATCAGCAGATATGTTAGGAAAGAAAAAGACAAGTTTTCAGATAGCCGCTATTTTCACTCTCCTATTGCATTACAGATACTTTAATATAGATTTCCACTCTGTTGGTATATTCTTTTTATGGATTGCTCTGATATTTACGATTATATCCGGTATAAACTATTTTTATAAATTCCTAAGGTTTTATATTTCCTGATTTTATTTTTTCTTAAGCATTCTTATATTAAATTCATTAAATTTAGTGAAGGGATACTCCTTTCTGGAGTTTGAATGCTCTAACCGTATTTTTAAGGAGTATAGCAATAGTTAAAGGTCCAATTCCACCTGGAACTGGAGTCACAATAGAGGCTTTTTTTATGACTTCTTCTATATCCACATCTCCCGTAGTTTTACCACCTATAAAGCTTATTCCTACATCTATTATAATTGCTCCTTCTTTAACCATATTCTTTTTTATAAGTTTAGGTTTACCAACTGCTGTAACTAAAAGGTCAACCTTGCTTGTTATTTCGTTAATATCTTTTGTATACTCATGACAATATCTAACAGTTGCATCTCTATTAATAAATAAAAGTCCTAAAGGCTTACCTACAATGTTGCTTGTTCCCACAATAGCTACATCCTTCCCATATAAATCGATTCCTTTCCAGTCTAATAATTCAATAATCCCTCCTGGTGTACACGGGATAAAGTATCCTTCATTGGATAATAGCCCCGACACATTAAATGGATGAAAGGCATCTACATCCTTAATAGGAGATATTGTCTCTATGATATTCTCTTCTCTTATATGAGATGGCAAAGGTAACTGTACAAGAATTCCATTTATTTCTTTATTATCGTTAAGATTCTTTATAAAACAGAGTATATCCTCTTCTTTTATGTTCTCAGGTAATATATACGTAAAGGAATTAATCCCGACCTCATCAGATGCTTTCTTTTTATTTCTTACATATATATGGGAAGCAGGATCATTTCCTATTAAGATGACAGCCAATCCAGGTACTCCAAAACCCTTTCCTCTTAACTGTAAAATTTCACTTTTAATCTCTTTAAGAATATTATTTGCTAATTCTCTTCCATATAATAGTTCTCCCATCTTTTTATCTTATCTCTTTTTATAACTATTTATTGCTTATTAGACGGTTTGGGTATTGGAAGTTTTCCTTTATTCTTAGGTATCTCTTTATTGTCTATTTTCCTCTCAATACCTTTTTTAACGTTTTCCATTATAGAGGATTTTGTCTTTTTCCCGGAATTAAAAGTAAGTATTAAAGATGTTATCATAAATAGTATAGCTATTACAGCAGTTGTTTTTCCTAAGAAGCTTCCGGCTCCGCTACTTCCAAATATCGTCTGGCTTGATCCTCCAAATACTGCTCCCATGTCAGCTCCCTTACCCTGTTGAATGAGAACAACAATTATAAGAGAAAAACAGAGAATTATATGAAGTATGATGATAAATGTAATCATTAATAAATACCTCTTTTCATTTGTTGTATTTAACTATTCTCATAAATGATGATATATTGAGTGATGCTCCACCAACTAATGCTCCATCTATATCTTCTTCTTTCATTAAATTATCTATATTCCCTTCTTTTACACTTCCTCCATATAATATTCTTACAATTCCTGCGATATTTTCATTAAATAATTCTTTAAGAAGTTTTCTAATAAATCTATGAACCTCTTCTGCCTGATCAGGAGTGGCATTCTTACCTGTTCCTATTGCCCATACAGGCTCATAAGCTATTACAATTTTATTAGCATCATTTTCTCTTAAGCCTTTTAATCCATCTTTTATCTGTTTTTTTATAACCTTTTCTACTTCTCCTCTCTCTCTTTCATTCAGCTTTTCCCCTACACATATAATAGGAATTAGACCATTCTTTAATGCAGAGATAACCTTTTTATTTACAATTTCATCGCTTTCATAGAAATATTCTCTTCTTTCCGAATGCCCTATAATAACATATTTACATCCAATATCCTTTATCATAACTGAGGAAACTTCTCCAGTATATGCTCCTTTCTCTTCCCAGTGCATATTCTGAGCAGCAAGTGATATATTTGAGCCCTTAATTATTTCATATACATCTCTTAACGCTGTGAATGGAGGAGCAATTACAACTTCCAGATTATTGATCCTGCCGACCTCTTTAACAAGCTGTGATACTAAATCAGAAGCTTCTTTAATAGTTTTATTCATTTTCCAATTTCCAGCTATTATAGGTGTTCTCATTTCCCCTCCAATGCTAAGATCCCTGGTAAATTCTTCCCTTCTAGAAATTCTAAAGTTGCTCCACCTCCGGTAGATACATGAGTTATTCTATCTTTTAAACCATATTTTGATAGAGCTGCCACTGTATCTCCACCACCAACAATTGTTGTTCCTTGAGAAGATGCAATAGCTTCTCCTATTGATAGGGTCCCTTTACCAAAGGTATCTATTTCAAAGAGGCCTAAAGGACCATTCCAGAGAATTGTTTTTGCTTTTTTTATTTCTCTAATAAATATTTTTATTGTTTCAGAACCTATATCAAAGCCTTTCCATCCGTCTGGAATATCCTTCACAATTTTATAATCTGCATTTTCAGACTTATCCTTGGCAATCAGATGATCTATAGGTAGAACAAACCCTTTATTTCTATCTTCAGCCATTTTCAATATTCTCTTGGCCTCTTCTAACTTTTCCTTTTCACATATAGAATCACCTATTTTGATACCTTTAGCCTTTAAGAATGTATAAGCCATTCCACCGCCTATCAAAAATATATCCGCATTATTAAATAGATTTTCAATAACACCGAGTTTATCAGATACTTTAGCACCTCCAAGGATAATAACAAACGGCTTTTGTGGATTTTCCATTAATCTTTCAAGATATTCTATCTCCTTTTTAACAAGAAATCCCGCTCCAATTATTGGGACGAACTTTGCCATACCACATGTAGAAGAATGGGCTCTATGTAATGTTCCAAAGGCATCATTTATGTATATATCACAGAGTTTAGATAGTCTTTTTGAAAATTCATCATCATTCTTTTTTTCTTCTTCATAAAATCTGAGGTTTTCAAGTAGTATTATATCTCCGCTCTTCATATTTGATATAATATTTTCTATCTCCTTCCCGATACAATCATTTCCCATAATTATATCCTTACCTAAAAGCTCTCTTAACCTCTTTGATACAGGCTTAAGGCTATATCTTTCATCTCTTCCCTTTGGTCTACCAAGATGGGATGCAACTATAACTATTCCACCCTTCTCAATGCAATATTTAATAGTAGGAAGAGACTCTATAATTCTTGTATCATCCATTATATTTTGACTATTATCAAGAGGAACATTTAAATCAGACCTTATAAATATTCTTTTCCCTTTTAAATCAAATTCATCGACATATCTCATAGGTTTACCTCATTATATATCTTACAAGGTCTCTCATTCTACATGAAAATCCCCATTCATTATCATACCATGCTAGTATTTTAACAAGATTGCCATTTATAACCTTGGTAGATAGAGCATCAATTATAGCGGAATGGCCATTTCCATTAAAGTCAATAGAGACAAGCTTTTCTTCACTAAATCCTATAATTTCTTTTAATTCTCCTTCTGCAGATTTCTTTAAAGCATTATTAACTCTTTCCTCATCAGTGTGTTTTTCAACTTTTGCTACAAAATCTACTATAGAGACATTTGGTGTAGGGACTCTGATTGCCATACCATCAAGTTTCCCTTTAAGTTCTGGTATTACCAATGCAACTGCTGTCGCAGCCCCTGTAGTTGTGGGTATCATAGACAGAGAAGCTGCCCTTGCTCTTCTTAAATCCCTGTGTGGTAAGTCAAGAATCTGTTGATCATTTGTATATGAATGGATAGTAGTCATAAGTCCACTTTCTATCCCAAAATTATCCAATATTACCTTTGCAACAGGAGCCAGACAATTTGTTGTACATGATCCATTTGATATTATATTATGTTTATTGGGATCGTAACTACCTTCATTAACTCCCATAACAATTGTGAGATCAGGATTCTTTGCAGGAGCAGATATAACTACCTTTTTAGCTCCTGCTTTAAGATGTTTTGATGCATTATCTCTGTCTGTAAATCTACCGGTACATTCGAGAACTACATCTATATTTAGATCCTTCCATGGAAGCTCTTGAGGGTCTCTTATAGCAGTTACCTTTATTTTCTTACCATCAACTATTATAGAATCGTCCTTTGCTTCAACAGTTCCTTTATAGATCCCGTGGATAGAATCGTATTTAAGTAAATGAGCTAATGTCTTAGCATCTGTTATATCATTTATAGCTATAAACTCCATATCATCAAAATTTCTCGAAGTTCTTAATATATTTCTACCGATTCTTCCAAATCCATTAATCCCTATTCTAATACTCATCCTTACCTCCTTAAAATGAGATGATAATATTATATTAACTTTATTTTTAACTGTCAAATTCTAAATCTATCTATAGCGTCAAATCTTTTGTGTCTGGGCTCTCATTTAAATTTCCTTGCTATGTTACTAAGTTTTTCATATCCTTTGAGCCTGTATCCCATAAAGTATCTCTTTTATAAATCTCTGCTTCGGTTTTCTAAAGCCTTTTGAAATAATCCCTGAGAATTTTTAAAGCTGACCTTCAAGATTGGCTACTATCTTGGATTCTACGACCATAATTACTTCCATTTGCTTGATAAGGTGTTGCATCCATAGATAATATTAAAATCAGGGGTCTTTTCTTTTATCAAAAAAATTTTGGGATTCCAATTTGTGTTTTTAAGTTTTAATAGTTGTTTCAACGAGTTATGAGATTGGTTAAATAAAAAGTCAGGAAACTCCAGGAGCTATTCCATCTGGATCTCACAATGCAGGTCATTAGCAAGATCTATAAAGCCTCCAACCATAGATAGTGTCTTTGTTCCAAATATCATTTCCTTCCATGCCAAAAGAGGTATATGAATAGGATGCTTTAAGTATAGTAAAGCTGTCATTAGAAATATTACCATTCTAATTTAGAATCTGTATGCATAGCTAATACCAAACTGTAACCAGTCATCATCATATTTTATTCCCTCTATCCCCCATTGTTTATGAAATGCAAAAAGAAAAATGAAATCCATTTGCCACTTGATCTTATTTATTCCAAGCCCGAAAGTAATTATATCTGAAGGAAGTAATCTTGGCGTTGATAGGCTAGCATTCTCTCTTTTGTTGAAAGACTGGTCATCCCAATAACCAAATCTAAGGCTATACTTATCACTTAATAAGTATTCCATTCCAAGCCTTAACTCCGATATAGTTCTTAAATTCATATCTATATATTTATCATTAAGCAGACCCTCATCCTTATCATAATCAATATATTGCTTCATCTTTGACCATTCAACTCTGTATAAATCCGCTGTTAATGTAATCTTATTAGATGGTTTAAAAGCAATCCCAATACCATATCTCAGCGGGAAATGTACTTTTTGTTTAAATTTTGTTGCCTCCTTAACATTTAAGATAGTTAAATTTAAAAGAGCATTTCCTTTCATTCTATGATAATAATCACCCCTTATAATAGCCCCAATACTGAATCTTTTATGAGGTTTAAATAATACACCTCCGTCGAAAGAGAATGTACTGCCGTCACTATCCTGTTTAAAATCTAATAGATATCCCTTTAGATTTGAATTATTCCCGGGAATATATGTTTTTCTTTTTTGAAATTCATTCTTGCCATATATATAATTTATGTTTAAACCAAGACTGAGATTCTTAAATATTTCTCTTGCAATAGAAAGAGTAAGATTCGAAGAGAAGTTTTTAAGATAATATTTTGCATCAATTAAATCCATCCCATTATTAGATAATATTGAATCCCCCCAATTAACCCCTGCTCCAGAGGATCCATAAAAGCTTATAGCAGTAGAAAATCCTTTTATATTCCCCAATAATACCCCAATAAATGGTTCAAGAAGCATAAAATCATAGTCTTTATTCTTAAATCTCTCTGGTTCATTATCATAGATCTTCTGAAAATCTCCATTTTTTAATGGATTAGGTATATTTTTCATAGATTCTGAACTTGTTGATGTATCAAAACCTGTAATAATTGTGATAAAAAATTCCCTTCTTTTTACCTGAGTAAGCCCAGCTGGATTCCACCATATGGCTGAGTTGTCATCAGCAAGTCCTATAAAAGCGCCACCCATTGAGAGGGCTCTTGAACCTATACCATTGGTCTCAAAGCCTGTGGCAAATAAAGAATAAGGAAATGTAATTATTATCAAAAAAATTAGAATAATATATTTCATAAACTAAAAGAATTTTTATTATTTTATGAGAAAAGTTTAATTTATGCAAATAAAATTTTAACTTGGATGGAAATGTTCATCCACATGGGAGGAGAATATCTGGGTCCCCTAACTAATCTGGTCTATCTGGTTTGTTTGGTTTATCTGGTTTATCTCGTTAATTTCGTTTAACTTCCGCTCTTCCTAACTTCTGCACTAATCTGCGCTTCCGTACTATTTAGCTTCACAAATTTTAAACAAAAGGATTTATTTAAATTCTCTTTAAGAATCATTGATGAACCGAGATAATAGTAAAATATAAAGGAACATGCTATACTATAAATCAAAAACGAGAATAAATTGTTTTAATTATAGCCTCTTTTGAGATTAAGTGTTAAAATAAAAAAACCTTTTTAAGAAGTTCTTAGAAATAAGAAAGTTTAACTATAAAAAGATAATTTTTGTATTAAGCTCATTTAAAATAATTCTATATGTTATTTAATATATTAAAGGCTTTTTTTTATACTGAACGAAGATATATCATATTTATTTTATTATCAATAATTATGGGAACATCTATAGCATCCTCTCTATTAAATATTACTATAAATATTTCTTCAAGAGTAACAAAAGAATTAAGGAACTACGGGGCAAATATATTGATAGAGCCAAAGTTAAATAATGAATATTTAGACGAGAGAGACTTGATTAGGATTAAAAGCATATTCTGGAGACATAATATAATAGGTTTTGCTCCCTATTTATATGGGATTGTTAAATTATCCAAAGAGGAAAGGGAGTACAAGGTTATAATTGTAGGGACTTGGTTCAAAAAAAGAATTAAATTATATGGGGATATGTTTATAACTGGAGTTAGAACTATATCCCCTTGGTGGAAGATTGAAGGAGAGTGGTTGAAGGACAATACAGATACTTCTATCATGATTGGTTCTTCATTGGCAAAGAAGCTTAATATAAATATTGGAGATTATGTTAATATTAAAAGATATAGATTGAAGATTGTAGGAATAATAACTACCGGAGGATTTGAAGATAATATGATATTCTTAAATCTTGGACTTGTCCAGAAGCTCTTAAATCTTGATGGTAAAATTTCAAAAGTTCTTGTGAGTGCTATGACAGTTCCTATGGATTCCTTTGGAAAGATGGACCCAGAGAAGATGAGCAAAAAGGATTTTGATAAATGGTATTGCACCGCTTATGTAACATCTGTTGCACATCAGTTAGAAGAAGTATTCAAGGGAGGGAGAGCTCGCCCAATATGGTATATTGCTGATACAGAAGGTAAGATATTATCAAAACTTAAATTTCTTATGATACTTCTTACAATAATAAGTATTTTAGGAGGAGGACTTGGAATCTCTGCGAGCATTACACGAGAACTTATAAAAAGAAGAAAGGAAGTAGGATTAATGAAAGCTATTGGAGGAGATAGATTCAAGATTCTTTATATATTTCTATCAGGTTTGATATTGTTAGCTATATTAGGAGGATTTATAGGATATATACTTGGTATCGGAATATCCAATTTTATAGGCCTAAAGGTATTTGGTAAAACATTTGGAATAAATATATTATTGCTTCCGATAACTATAGGGATAGCTTTATTAATTACAATCCTTTCAGGGATAATACCTCTCAAAAAGGAGATAAATGTCTCGACAATATCCTTATTAAGAATTTAACGGATGAGATGGATAATATTAAAAAAATCTTTTAGATTAAGAAGAGGGAAGGTACTGATTGCCATAGGAGCTATTATTATAAGTATATCATTAACCACAGCTTTGATTGAGTTATATATAGATATGGGAGAAAAATTAGGTAAAGAGTTAAGAGCTTATGGAGCAAATATATTGATAACACCCCTATCAATGGAAGTAGGGAGTGGTAACCTGATATTTGGACATATAAATGAAAAAAATTATTTCTCAGAGGACAAAATAAGGACTATATTGTCAAAAGCAAAAGAAATTATAGATAGTTATAACTTCTCTTTATATGGTAAAGCCTTCATGGATGGGCAAGAAGTTAACATTATAGGCGTTGATAATATTAAAAAAACGTCTGATAGATGGAGAATTAAAGGAAGAAAGCCCTACTATTTGAATGAGGCTCTGATGGGGATAAATATAACAAAGAATAGAAATAATATAATTCTATCATCAGGTAATAGAAAATTTAAGTTAAAGATAGTAGGAAGGGTTGAAACAGGGGGTGAAGAAGATAAAAGCATAATTGTTGATATAAAGATAGCTCAGAGCCTTCTTAATCTACCAGGAAAGATAAGTAATATTATGATTAATGGGAAGAGCTATAGATATCCTATATCATCAATTACCAAAAAACTTAAGGAATTTATACCTTATGGAGATGTAAAAACTATATATCAGATAGCGTATGCAGAAGGAATAATATTGAAAAAGGCAAATTGGCTTGTGATATTGGTGAGTATAGCGACATTTATAACCTCATTTATAACCCTCGTATCCATTATAAATGCTATGGTTTTAGAAAGGGAAGAAGAGATAGGACTTCTAAAAGCTCTTGGTGGATCAAAAAAGTTTATAATATCTATGTTTCTATTGGAAGCTTTTATAATAGGATTAATTGGGGGATTATCAGGCTATTTTATCGGGATTATAATGGCTCAATTAATTTCAAAGAGTATATTTGACTCCTTCTTCTCGATTTCTCTATATATAGTATTGTTTTCTGTTGGAATAGGGATAGTAATTAATCTATTAGCTACAATTTCTCCTATAAGAACAGCGTTAAAGGTAGAATCTATTGCAAAACTTAAGCTTGAATAAAGGTATTATTCTTAAAGATGTAATAAAATATTATGGCATTACACCTGCTATTAATGAAATAACCCTTAATATCAATGAAGGCGAATGGGTATCAATAATGGGGCCATCTGGCTCAGGGAAAACAACCCTTTTAAACCTTATTGGTGGTCTTGATCGCCCAACCTCGGGTGAAATATGGATAGATGGGGTGAATCTAAATGAGATGGATGAGGATGGGTTAGCAGCGCTAAGGAGAGAAAGCATAGGTTTTGTATTTCAGCAATATCATCTTATCCCTTATTTGACAGCGGTAGAGAATGTAATGCTTGCTCAGTATATCCATAGTGTTCCTGATAGAGATGAGGCTATAGAATCTTTAAAAAGGGTAGGTATGGGGCATAGAGTTGATCATCTCCCCTCAGAGTTATCAGGTGGAGAGAAGCAGAGGGTATCCATTGCAAGAGCTATTATAAATAATCCCAAGATACTCCTTGCTGATGAACCCACCGGTAATCTTGACAGGAAGAATAGTATAATCGTTTTGGATATATTAAAGACCCTTTATAATGAAAATAATTTTACAATTATAATGGTTACACATGATCCACTTATTGCAAAATGGGGTAAAAGGATTATAAATATTGAAGATGGAAGGATTATAAAGGATGAAAGGATTCTTAACCGTTAGCAATCTATGTCTGGAATTGCTGCTTATCTCCCTTCTTACAATTTCATATAATAATAAAGATATTAGACCCTTATATGCTATTATACCTGCTATTATACTTGGTATTATCTTAAAAGTTCCCCACGAGATATTAATAAAATTAGATTCTATATTTATAATTTTCCTTTTACTGATAGCCATATTAAAATTTGAGATAAATATAAAGAATATTCATCTATCTTTTCTAATATTCTTCTTTTTTTTACTTGAATTTCTCAATGGTTTTCCCTCTACCAGAGATATTTTTATAATATTATCTTTATTTATAGGATCATTATTCATCCTGAAGAATATTAATATAGGAAATTTTTTTAATAATAAAAGTTTTATACTTTCTGTATCAGCTATTAGTATATTTTTTAATAGAGATATTGTAATACCATTTCTTGTTAACCGTATTATTAAGTTTGTTCATGATATTGTCCACTCATTTATTTTGCTATTTCTCATACCCGATCATAGATTTATGAGGGTAAATCTATGGAATTTTATAGGTATCATATTTGGTAAGAAAACCGATTTAATAATAGCTATGGTGGTTATTCTACTACCCTTTATTCTCTATATTATAAATTCAGTAAAAACAGAACCCCCCCTATTTTCTCAATTTAAAACATCCGCTGAAAGAAGAAAAACTATTGCATCATTTAAGAGGGATAAGAGGATAAAAACCATTCCTGTAATATTCTCTATTATTATTATAATAATATCAGGATATTTAGGCTACAGCTCTCAAATAAGCATATATGATCCTGAGCCAATACCTGTTATAGATGATGGTAAAGGATTTATAAAGATACCAGTTTCAAACCCAACTTACACCATATATGACAGGAGAATGCACAAATATATATATAACTTCCAGGGAGAAGATATAATATTTTTTGTTATAATGAGACCTGATAATAAGATTGTATCTGCATTAGATATGTGTGAGATATGTGAGCCTTTGGGCTATAGTCAGTTTGATAGAAATGTATTAATATGTAAATATTGTAAAACTCATATTCCAGTAAATACTATTGGTAAACCCGGTGGATGTAATCCAATCCCCCTTAAGTGTGATGTTACTCCATCAAATATTGTTATTTCTGTGGATGAATTAATATCTAAATATAAAAAAAAGCTCAAAGGTAAATGATAAAGTTAGCATGGTATATAATTAGTTCGAAGAGGCTGTTGTTTTTTCTTATAATAATATTAGGAGTGTATCTCTCTGTAATAGCTATATTAACCAAGGGTGAGTTATATGAGGTTGGCCCATTAAGTATATTAATTGAAAACATTGTTAAAGGAAGAATTGAAAAGACTATATTTATCTTATTTCTCATAAATCTTTTATTATTTATAATAAGAAATAGAAGATTTAAGTATATTCCATTATTTCTATTATTACTTGGAATATTTATCAGTCTAAATACAAGGATAGCCAAGGAAATAAGCGCTTATGAAGGTGATGTAGTATTTTTAAAGAAGGATCTTATATGGATTAGTCCCTATTCATGGAGTAGAGGATGGAAGGAAAATAGGTCCTATGAATATTCATACATCTCATTTAGATTAGATAAAATAGATCTCATGATAAATAATAATATGCAGCCTAAATCCGATAATATATTCTTATTATGGAATCCTATTGTCTATCTTAGATTTAAGAATGGATTGGAGGGTATAAAAGTATATCCTCCCAAAAGAATGGATGGATTTTTTATACATCTGATAGGAGTAGGTCCTGCTCCTCGTATATATATTAAAGATAGGCACAGAAATAATATATATGATGGGTATGTAATGCTTCGGCTTCTGCCAGTGGGGATGGAAGATTATTTTAAAATAGGAAGTTATAAATTCTATATAAGTATATCCCCTGCCTCAAAAGTTAATAATTTGCTATATAGAGTGAGAATATTGAGGAATGAATTAGACATATATGAGGGTATTGTTAAGTCTGGTGGCAAAATCATATTTGATGATAAGATATTAGAGCTTGGTGATACGAAGTATTTTGCAAGAATAAGCTTTGTAAAGGATAAAGGTATATTAATAATATTTGCGAGTATTTTAATAACTTTAGGATATACTGTTTATTGGTTGGTTCTAAAAATTCTTGTAAAAAAGAGGTAAAATATGGTAAAGTTAAATAAATTTTAGTTTTTTATTTGAGGGGAGATATTTTATTATTTAGGATCAATAAGATATTATAAATAAATAGGAGATAGAGATGAGGAATAAGAAGATATTTGTGGGAGTATTAATTATTATTTTAATAGCAGTCTATATTGGAGCGAAGACATTTGCAGATTATGTAGCTAAAAAAAGAGTGGATAAGGTAATTGAAAAGGCTTCAAATTATGTTGATCTATCCTATAAAAAGGTAAGTGTTGACCTTTTAAGATTGGATGTTCATATAAAGGGTGTAACTCTTACACCGGTTGGAATACCAGTAAATACCAAGATTGATGAGGTGGTTGTTTATGATATTGATTATAAAAATAACCCCCCAAGACATTTCCATATTGCTTTAAATGGTATAGATATACCAGTTGATAAGAGCAATTTTGGAGCTCAGGAAGAGCTTAAAGAATTAGGATATGATGAGATTAAGGCAAATATAGAGTTAGATTACAGATATAATCCTGAAAATAAGGAACTCTATCTAAATAGGTTAAAATATGGCGCAGATAAAGTTGGAAGTTTAAACTTAAAGCTTTACATAAGTAATGTAGATTTATCTTCCCAGAACCCGTTGGTTATTCTTTTATCCTTACCTAACATTCTAATACATAGTGGAGAACTATATTATAAAGATGATTCGTTTGTCCCTAGATTGTTAAAACTGTACTCTAAAAGAGAGGGTAAAGATGTTGATGAGATTATTGATAATATAATTAAAGATATTGAAACAGAGATATCAAAAGAAAATGACCACTTTTCAAAGGAGGTAATTGAATCATTCAGTAAATTTATTAAAAATCCTGATAGGATAACTATTACTATTTCACCCAAAAAACCTGTATCAATAGGTAGAATACAGAAGTCAAATCCTCAAGAATTGCCAAAATTATTAAATATTAAAGTTAAAAGTTAATTTGGTTTTCTCGTATAATCTACTATTCTATATTCATTAAGAAATTGGGTTAAGATTTACTTTAATCTCTCTTTCTGGTATTATTTTCTTATGCTTAGAGAATATATAGAAAGGTTACCAAAGGTAGAGTTACATATACATTTAGAAGGATCTATAAAGCCAGAGACGCTTTTAATACTGGCGCAAGAGAATAATCATCCTGTTAAAGAACTTGGTATAGATGGGATAAGGAGATTATATAATTATAGTTCCTTTGAAGATTTTTTAAGAATATTTAAGATCGTATCAGAATGTTTGAAAAAGCCAAAAGATTTCTATCTTATAACCTATAATATGCTTAAAGCTCAAGCAGAACAGAATATTATATATTCAGAGGTATTATTCTCTCCAGGGATATTCGTTATGAGAGGTCTTGATTTTAATCTAATAATGGAAGAGGTATATAGGGCTATGTATAAAGCTCAAGATGACTATGGAGTTTATATGAAGTTGATATTTGATAGTGTCCGTCAATGGGGGAAAAATGCTGCAATGGATATCCTAAATTTAGCAAAGGAGAGGAAAGATAAAGGTGTAATAGGAATAGGAATAGGTGGAAATGAGATAGAAGCCCCTCCAGAGATATTCAGGGATGTATATGCTAAAGCCAAGGAGGAAGGCTTTCATCTAACTGCCCATGCAGGAGAGGTTTGTGGACCTGAAAGTATATGGAATACTATTAATATATTGAATGTGGAAAGGATAGGTCATGGAATATATGCATACAAGGATATAGAGCTTATGGATTATTTGAAAGAAAATAGAATTCCATTGGATATCTCACCAACAAGTAATATAAAAACGGGGGCTATTCCATCATTTGAACGCCATCCGATAAAGAGATTATTTGACCATGGAATACTGATAACAATAAATTCAGATGATCCAGCAATGTTTGATACAGACTTAAATAGAGAATATACCCTATTAATAGAAAAGTTCAACTTTACTATAGATGATATAAAAAAGTTGATATTTAATGGAATAGAAGCATCATTTCTTAATGAAAAAGAAAAGAATAATTTAGTAGAGAGATTCAAAAGAGAGATAGATAAGTAATTTTTTAATATAGAATATCTTAAAAACCCTATAAAGTTAACTCATATGGCCACTTAATATTAAGATCTTTATATACTATTTTTGCACAGTTATATCCTGGAGCGCCACTAACTCCACCTCCCGGGTGACAGAATGGCCCACTCATATAAAGTCCCTTTATAGGTGTTTTATAATTAGAATAGCCGGGGAATGGTCTATTAACCATACTTTGATCTATTGACATTCTTCCAACAAATATGTCACCAAATCTCATATTTGGATCTCTTATTCCCATCTTTCCTGGATGGTCTATATATCTCTTTAAGACAATAGATTTAAGATTAGAGGAGTATTTACATAATTCATTAAATTGTCGATCAGCCACCTCCTCTGCCACATCTTCCCAACTTTTACCATCTTTAAGAAATGATGGTTCACATACATTTCCAAGATATAATGTATGCTTTCCGGCAGGAGCCCTTGTAGGATCATCTATACTCTGATTACCTATAAATAGATTAGGAACTGTGGTAATCTCCCCAAGATCACATTGTAGTGCAACCCTTTTCAGATTCTCCATTGTAGGTGGAATCTCTATTCCCCATGAATTACATACCTCTTCGCTATTCTCACAGTCATATATTATCTTATCATTTAGAGCATAATGTGTCATAAATGTAGCAAATCCCCATCTATAGTTCTTTACCAATTTTATAAAACTTTCATTCAACTTATCCTCACCTACAATATTGAGGAATAGGCTCTGTGGCTCAATATTTGATATAACAATTTTTTTAGCCATTATCCTTTCACCATTATCCAATATTACTCCACTTGCTCTATCTCCATCCATTATGAGCTCTCTAACTTTAGAATTCAGTACTATTTTACCTCCATGAGCTTCAAGGCACCTTGCAAGTGCTTCTCCTAATTCTCCTGATCCCCCTTCTGCCATTCTTATTCCATAGTCAGGATCAAGCATATTTGCTCCCCAGTAATATACAAATAGTCCACCCCCAAAGTCATTTGGCCATGCATCAGCCTGTATTATCATACCCATAATATGGGTTCTTACATGTTCAGATTCATACCATTCCTTTAACACATCATAGGGGGAGGTCAAAAAGAATCTAAAAAATTCCTTTCCTTCTTGAGTATTTCCTAAGATTTCACTTATTTCAGCAAGTGTTAATGGTGGATTATAAAGAAGTGTAGTAATAATCTTCTTTAAAGGAATCCAGTGATTATTCCATATCTCTCTGAATGCATTTGCATCCTTTTTAGAGAATCTTTCTATTGCTTTACAACTCTTATCCAAATCATAATAGGATGTTAAAGATGTTTTATCTTCAAATATTGTAGACCACGGTATCCTTGGTTTTATATATTTAAGCCCGAATTTAGTAGTTAACTCTAAATCTTTTATTATTGGTCCTGCATTTATCAATGTATGGGTTAATGAGTGAAGATCATGTTTAAATCCTGGAAGAGTGACTTCTTCCGTCATTGTTCCTCCACCAGCCTTTCTATATCCTTCTATTCCAATAACTTTGAGTCCAGCTTTAGCTAAATAACAGGCTGTAACAAGTCCATTATGACCACAGCCCATTATTATTGCATCATATTCTGCCATAAAATCCTCCTTTTTAAGATTTATTTAATATTTCTAACCCCTTTTTAATGAGGTCCTGGCACTGGAGGCATACTCTCATGGAAAGGAGCTCTAATCTCTGGCCTGATATTTCTCTTTAAAGGAGTTTTAGTCTTTGGAAGAGGTCTATGCTTCCTTTTCCTCTTATCAAAAAGCTTTAATTCAAAGCTTTCCCCATTCTTTCTTAAAAATATCTTATCCCTTGTTATCTTATAAATAGTATAATCCAGTATATTATCCCCTTCATTATATTTAGCCACCTTCCGTGAAACTGGGTCTTCAACAATCGCTATCTTTTTGTTATCTATAAATACAATACCTGAAAGTATAAATTTTGACGGAGCTATTTTAGAATTAAACCTTTCTTTTGGCTCTGTTACATTTCTTGATGGATGGAAAAGATTTTTATCTATAATCGGTTGATAAAATATTGATGGTTTTAATTTTTTGACAGGATTATCTTTTTTATGTATATTACTAATATTTCTTGAAGTTTTGATTATAATAGAAGAAGGCTTTTTCATATAATCATCCCATATATTATATATCTTACCGATTAATATCGCTATCATTGCTATTAATCCGAGATTAATTAATGTATATCCTTTCATCTCTATTTCTCTTTCTTTCTTATTATACCCTCTATTATAAAATTTGCTTGAATCTCAGAAGGATTTATCTGGTTTATCACCCTCAATTTCATCTGTGAAATCCTCAAAATATTATCGGAATTTTCAATCCTGTATATAAAATCTTTGATCTTTTTAATATCCGATCTCAGATTTATCTGAACAGGTATCTTCATGTAACCATCTATATCTTTAGGTTCCATTATCCGTTCATTTTGGAAATCCATATTTAATTTAGATGCAATATCTTTAAGAATTTTTTGAAGCTCTGCTGCCACTACTGATGGTTTGTCACCTTTGAGTAACCCCCTCTCTATATTTTTAAGCAGTTCTTCTTTATTTCTCAATTCGATCTCCCACTTATCCTTCTCCGAAATAATATCTTTATACTTATCAATAATCAGTTCCTTCTTTAATATATTATTTCTTATCTCTCTCTGATTCAATATAAAAGGTTCTATCATAAAGTTATATATCAATATAATTCCAGATATAATAACTCCTCCTATTACAAATGTCTTCTCTCTCTTATTCAATTTCACTTTAAAATCCCTCTCAACCTAAATCTTTCCTTACCCCGACGTCCACCCCTTGTAATAGGACCTACAAACTCTACTTTGCTGAACTTTTGAGAGCTGTCCAGTATTGTTATCAATTTAGATGCAGATTCTGCATATCCATCCATAATGATTTCATTCCCTCTATATTCTAAGTTAACCAACCATATATCATTGGGAATTAATTCACTCAATTCAAGAATTAAATCTATCTTTTTGGGCACAGAGTACTCAAAGTCTCTCAATATCTTTATCCTATTATCTATTATATCTATCTTATTCTTTTTTTCCTCAATACTATTTACGATTGGCCTATAAGTATCTATTATCCTTTCCATTCTTTTTAAATCCATTCTTTCTATTATAGCATTACTTACAAATATTCCAATAACTAAGAGGATAGAGAGCCCTGATAAAGCCGCTGTAAATAGAAACCCTCTTCTTTCATCCGTTTTTCTCATATCTTTTGGAAGTAAGTTTATACTTATTCCCTTTACTTTAAATCCCTTTAATGCTAATCCAATCGGGATAGATAATTTATACGATTCTGTTGGATTAAAGTCTTCAAAGTAGACCCTATTTAGAGGATTAAAAGCATATGTTTCTATCCCGGTCTCTTTCTTTATATCTTCTAACAGATGAGATTTGTATAATCCAGAAAGTAGAATTGTCTCTATATTTAAATCATCTCCCAAGTATTCCAAAGATTCCTTTAATCCATTTACAATACTGGATGTAATAGAGTTGTTTTCTATTATAGGAATACTTCTTGTAAGTACTAAGGAAGATTTCTTTATTATATTCAATTCTATCTCTCTATTTCCCAAATTTATCAATGATAATACCTTATCCTTAAGTTCTTTATAGTTTAGTAAAAATATATTAAAAAGAGCGTTAGATGTAATATCTATTTCTCTTGGATTTATCTCGACTCTATCAAATAAATTTAATATCTCATCTATATATTCTTTTTTTACCACTGTGAATAATATCTTTGTTGAATTTTCCTGTTTTTCTATAACATCAAAATCGTAATAAATTCCATCTATGGGAAATGGTATATGTCTCTCTATTTCGTATTCTAAAAGTTCAGATACCTCTTCTTTTGAAATAGTAGGAATTTCAAGGATCTTCATAAGAACCATACTTCTTGGAATACCTAATATTATCTCTTTCCTTCCATTAGAGTATTTAT
Source organism: uncultured Thermodesulfobacteriota bacterium (assembly GCA_964501575.1). Taxonomy (GTDB): domain Bacteria; phylum Desulfobacterota; class CAZCTP01; order CAZCTP01; family CAZCTP01; genus CAZCTP01. The sequence goes on along the minus strand of CAZCTP010000010.1, from coordinate 6,249 downwards.
ATATAAACTCTTTTAATCTTTCCCCATCTATATTCCATGGTGATTCATCAAGATGAGCATATTCTTCTATCATGAAACCCTTTACACCTTTTTTTAAAGAGACAAGAGAAAGACTATTTTCCCTAAACTCTATACCTATAAATCGCTTAAATGAAATTGTCATTCCAGTACACTATATTTATAGAATTTCCATTCTTTCTAACAATTACCCTTATACCTCTAAATATGGAGCTATTTGGTAATTTACCCCTTGACTTGATAGTAAAATAGTGAGATTTAACAATACCGCCATAGTTTGGACTGATAAAATAGCCATTTTTCTTTCTGTAGTAAATTACTTCTCTTGCTACATTTTCTCCCAATACACTCTTTAATACGATTTCTGAAGATGTATTTATATTTATATTAGATCCTACTACCGTTACATATTTCTTTAACTTATCAAATATCTCTTTTGTTATTCCTCTTACAAGTAATAGTTCGTTTATACTGTCAAATGGTGCATCTTTGGCTTCATACGGATTTGTAAGAGATTCATAATAATCATCTTCCGCACCATTAATCCTATGTTCATGATTTTTATCAATCCAGTCAAGAATAGAATCAGCTATAATATCTCTCTTTTCAATCTCTACATCAAGTTCCCTTAATAAATTCCATATAACCTCTCTTGGAGCAAAATTTATATTTATTTTAGACTCCTCATCCTCTATTTCATATGAAATCAGGCCACTCTCTAATGGAATATTATCCCTCTTAGGTGGTTCCTTATCCTCTTCTAATAATATACCTCTATTCCTGAATACCATATTACCATATTCATCTATATAATTAAAATCCCATCTATTAATAAGCTCTGAGATACCAAGATTTACTCCAGCATATGCCAGATAATAGTCTTTAACCATCTCCTTTAAATTTCTTGTAGCGTTTATCTCTGTCCTTACCGAGTATATAAATTGAAATGCTATTGAGCTAAGTAATATCATAACCCATAGGGTCATTATAAGAGCAACTCCTCTTCTATTTATCATATTTAAATCCTGGTATTAACATTAATCGGGATAGTAGTCTCATAGATTAATCCATAATTATAAATAATCTTTATTCTTATAGCCTTTGGCAATTTATTAATATTTTTATTCCATTCTTTAGCCCATCTCTCTTCACTATTCACTATATCAAGATATTCAAACTCAATACCAACCACATTAGGATCCATTTCTATAACCGCACCTGAGGATGAATCAAAAACCTTACTGTCAGGAAGATTGCCAGACCTTTCCAAAAGCCCTTTATAATGGCTGTCTTGAATATTATTTACATAGTATTCTACCCATCTAAAACCATTTGGAGATATAGTAACAAAGGATATAGAATCTTCCTTTCCAATAAATTGAAGCCTTTTGTACCCACTTTGATTTATATCCATAGTATATGGATATATAGATTTTATATCTTCTGAGATCCTATATATAGCTATTGAAAAGTTTTCCATCTTTCTAATATTCCTTTCTCCCCTTTCCCATGAATCTATACCAAGCCTTAGAGCAGATAATATTATAATAAGTATTATACCTGTTATAGTGAGTGATAAAGCCAATTCCAATAGTGTAAACCCATTCTTCTTCAATATATTCTCCTCTTTTTAACCATCTTAAGAGTGATCAATTCATAATATCTATTCTTCCATAATACTTTTACGTATATTTTATATATCATAAAGGGTAAAAATTTAGTTTCTTCTTTATCAAATATAGAGACTCTACTCTCCCAATTATATCCATCATCAAAACTTCCAGAATATTCTCCTTCTTTTAATTCGTTATCTAAAAGGATCTCTTCCATCTTATCCTTGGCATGAAGTACAGCAGTATTGTAATCTTCTCCAACCCTAATAAATCTGAGACCGCTTGAGAACAATTCAAGAATTAAGACTATACCTACACTTAGTATAACAATAGATACCATTACTTCAAGTAATGTAAAACCTCTATTCTTTAAAATATAAGCTTACCCTCCCATTTAATGGATTTACATGAATAGTGTATGAGTTTCCTTTATTATTTTCGATCTCTATTTCTCCTCCCGAGGAACCACCTAATGGCGAAAAAGTTATCTCCTCTAAATTTCCTTTAAACCTTATCTTTAATTCTTTTTTAAAGTTAAATATATGCTTTATCTCTGTTCTATCTTTATAAAATCGCTTAACTACCACTCTGTTATTTTCAGCATCTATAAATAGAGTATAATTATTCTTATAGGATATTGCCTGATTCCTTGTATATCTTAATATGCTCGCCAATTTCCTTGCTGATGTTTTTAATCCTATATTGGAAAGGCTATTTGATATCATAATCGGTACGAGAGAAGAGATTATGCCGATAATAAATAGAACAATAATAAGTTCAAATAGAGAGAACCCTTTATTTGAGGCTTTCCCAGCTAACAATGTCTTTATTTTCTCCTTCGCCACCTGGGGAGCCATCAGCACCATAGGATATAATGTCATATTCTCCATGATCTCCGGGAGATTTGTATACATAGGAGTTTCCCCATGGATCCAGTGGCAGTTCCTTTTTTAAATATGGTCCATCCCATCTTTTAAGTCCAGGGTTTTCCCTCAAGGATTCAAGACCTTCCTCTGTAGTTGGATATCTCCCTATATCAAGTCTAAAATTATCTAATGCAACCCCAAATAACTCTATTTGTGCCTGTGCTGCGTGTTGTTTTGATTTACCGAGTCTTCCAAACAACCTTGGACCAACAAGTGCTGCAAGAAGCCCTAATATAACCATAACAACCAATAACTCAATAAGAGTAAATCCCTTTTCTCCTTTCATATAATTCTCCTTAAAGTGGAATCTCATTTATACTAAATATGGCAAGAAGCATAGATATTACAATAAACCCTACAACAAATGCCATAAATAGAATCATTGCTGGTTCTAAAAATGATATAATTCTTTTCATACTATTTCTTATATCATTATCATATACTTCTGCTATCTGAACGAGCATATCATCAAGTTTTCCGCTTTCCTCGCCAATGCCTATCATATGAATAGCAAGAGGAGGGAATATATCTGCTTCCTTTAATGGGGATGCTATCCCTTCTCCCTCCTTTGCTCCGCTTATTACCCTATCTATACCATTTGCTATAACCCTGTTGTTAATTACCTCCTTGCCTATTCTTAATGATTGCAATAATTGAACACCACTCTTTAACAGGGTGCCAAGAGTTCTACAGAATCTTGATACCTCAATCTTTCTTATTAAGTCTCCCATTATAGAAGTATTGAGCTTCCATTGATCCCACTTAAACCTTCCATTTGGACTGTTTATATATGTCTTGAAGTAGATTATAGTTAATATTATACCTGATATAATAATCCACCAATACATCTTTATACCTGTGGCTATATCTAAAAGTATTTGAGTCGGAAGGGGAATATTTCCTCCCATTTCCTCAAATATACCAGAGAATCTTGGTATGACAAAAAGGAGTAAAAATATTATTGCTGCACCTCCCACGAATGTGAGTATTAAAGGATATATCATAGCTGATATAATCTCATCTCTTAACTTCTGTGAATCTTCTAAAAATTGAGTAAGTCTCTTTAGAACCATCTCTAAAATTCCGCCCTCTTCTCCAGCTCTAATCATATTTATATAGAGTTTTGGAAATATCCTTGGATGTTTTCCCATGCTTTCAGATAATGAATTACCCCCTTCTATATCCTTTTTTATATCTTCAATTAGTTCTTTAAATCTTATTTCTTTATGAAGATCTAATAATACTGATAGACTATTGTCCAAAGGTAACCCTGCTTCAAGAAGAGTGGCAAGTTCTTGAGTAAAGCTTAAAATCTCTCTATTACCCATTTTCTTTTTGAAGATGCCAAATCCTCTCTTCTTAAATGTTTTCTTTTCTACCTTAATTGGCAGATAATCCATCTCATGAAGCCTATCTACTACGGAAGGTTCATCCTTAGCATCTATCTCTCCTATTACAACCTCACCATTATTGCTTATAGCTCTATAGGAGTATATTCCCAACTATTCCTCCTCTATAATTTCGTCCTGGGTAACTCTTAAAACTTCCTCAATTGTTGTCATTCCCCTTATAACCTTATTCAGTCCATCATCTCTTAATGTTTTCATTCCTTTCTTAATAGCTGCTTCCTTTATTACGTTAGAGCTCGCCTTTTTAATTATAAGATCTCTTATATCATCATCTATAACTAAAAGCTCAAATACTCCAATCCGTCCTTTATATCCTGTATTCCTGCAACTTTTACATCCCCTTCCCCTGTATACCTTATCTACATGAATATTGACCTCTTTTAATATTTTAGGGTCTATATTAACCCACTCTTTACATGAGTCACATATCTTTCTGATAAGGCGTTGAGCCAATATAGATATTATTGATGAAGATATAAGATAGTTCTCAACTCCCATGTCTAAAAGTCTTGTTATTGATCCTGCAGCATCATTTGTATGTAAAGTGCTAAATACAAGGTGCCCTGTAAGGGCTGATTGGATAGATATCTCTGCTGTCTCAGGGTCTCTTATCTCCCCTACCATCAATATATCGGGATCCTGCCTGACAATGTGACGCAATCCATTAGCGAATGTTAATCCAATCTTTGGTTTAACCTGAATTTGATTTACTCCCTCTAATTGATACTCTACCGGATCCTCAATAGTTATTATTTTCTTATCAGGAGAATTAAGTTTCTCTAAAGAGGCATATAGAGTTGTGGTTTTCCCACTGCCAGTTGGGCCTGTAACAAGGATAATTCCATGGGGAACCTTTAAGACATGTTCATATATCTTTAATGATTCTGGATGAAATCCTAACTGTTCCAGGCTTATTTTCAGACTGGCTCTGTCTAATATTCTCATTACAACAGATTCCCCGTATAGAGTTGGTATTGTGGAAATTCTTAAATCTATATCCTTTCCTGACACCTTAAGCCTGATCCTTCCATCCTGAGGAAGCCTTCTTTCAGCTATATTGAGATTTGCCATAATTTTAATCCTTGATATTATCGCTGATTGAAGCCTTTTGGGTAATGATTCAACATTGTGAAGAATCCCATCTATTCTATACCTTACAAATAGATCGCGATCAAATGGTTCAATATGGATGTCACTCGCTCTTTCATCAACAGCTCTTGTTATTATTAAGTTTACAAGCCTTATAATTGGAGCTTCTGATGCCAGATCTTTCAAATGGTCTATATCCTGATCATCTTCTGAATAGATGATAGAATTATCTTCCTCTATATTTTCTATAATTTTTTCCATTGAAGTATTCTTAATGCTTGAAAGCATATTAATTGCTTTTAATATATCATTTTCATCACCCAGGAGAGGCTCTACATCAAGTCCTGTAAACAGTTTAATAGCATCCTTAACATAGAAATCCAGAGGATTTGCCATAGAAACATATAGTTTATTCTCTTCTTTTCTTATGGGGTAAAATTTATAATATTTCATGAATTTTGTTGGAATATTTACCGGTAGTATGGTAGGATATTCATTTAGATTTATATATTTACCCTTTTCATATTTATATAGGGAAAACTCTTCAGAACTTTTATCTATCATCTTAAGATTATTCTACATTTCAATATAAGTTAAGTCAATAATCAACCTTAAGAGTATAATATAAAATAGAGGCAGTTTTTCTGAGCCTGCGTAGTAATTTATAGGAAGAAAATGCCACCCAAATCACGATTTAGAATCTGCAAAGGATTATACACTTTATCATTGCAAGAACCCAAGGGTAGCGTGGCAATCTCTCCTTTTCCTATGAAATTGCTTTATTTAGTTAACAATGACACCTTCTCTATTTTGGAATCTGGGGGCCGATTTTTTTTCTTGACAGAAATGATGGTAGTTTTTATAATTAGAATTTAGGTTAGTCTTTGAAAAGAAAATAGAATGAATTGTGTAGGTAAAAGACTTATAAAGAATGAGTCTATTATTTACAACATATTCCTTCCTATTGAGAGACTATCTTTTTATTATAAGAAATTATTCCTTAATCTTAATATCCATTTTATCTTTAATAATTTTAGAGAAGGATTCGGATTTTTTAAAATATCTTTATTTTTAGATACTTCCTTATCTGTTATTATAGTTATGGTAAATCTTAATTTGCCATCATTGACAATTGTGACGGTAAGCATCTCTTTTTTCGTGATAACATTATGCAGCATATCTTACCACCTTTTT
>CAZCTP010000009.1:28541-48831 GCA_964501575.1 uncultured Thermodesulfobacteriota bacterium | reverse complement strand
TCCTCCATAATATATGAGTTGCTATACCTCCTTTTCCCTCCACTCTTATCTCATAGAAGTGGGAGATGATACTGTAACTGAAATCTATTCTTTATTGCTTCCTCTTTCTTTGCCTTACCCTCTAAGTTAGTAAAGATTAAGGTAATGAGTGAGGGAAACATTGCCTTCTCTATAGCAATGTTTCTCAGATTTGGGAAAAATAATTTTGAGATTAAAATAGGTCCCATGGAGAAAAAATTATGAACTATCAAATCTAACTTCTGCTCTTCCGAGCTTGTTTAAAAGGTATTAAGAGAATACAGTAAATAAAACTATGTGAAAAGATTATTTTTGTTGAATATATATCATTTAAATAGTAAAATTAGTATAATATGGATGTGAAAGAATTTATTAATGAAAAAAGAGCTATAAGAGTTTGTGAGGGATTAAAGAAAAGGAATATGAATGGTATATTTGTTAAAAATAGAGAAGAAGCATGTAATTTAATAATAGATATGATACCAAAGGGAGCTGTTGTTGGATTAGGTGGATCTATAACAATCATAGAATCAGGGCTTTTAGATAGACTAAGGGAAGAAGAATTTAATCTACTTGATAGATATAAAGAGGGCATTACTCCTGAAGAAATAAACAATTTAAGAATAAGAAGTATGACATCGGATGTATTTATATCGAGTACAAATGCAATAACATTGGATGGAACAATAATAAGTGCAGATGGATATGGAAATAGAGTTTCTTCAATAATATTCGGTCCTAAAAAGGTTATTATTATTTCAGGAATAAATAAGATAGTTGATTCTATTGAGGATGGTATAAAAAGGATAAGAGAAATTGCAGCTCCGATGAACAGTAAGAGACTAAATGTAGATACACCATGCATGAATACTGGTTTTTGTGATGATGAAAATTGTTTTATCCCTAATAGGCTCTGCAACACTTTTGTCATTATTGAAGGTCAGGCTAAAAAAGAAAGGATAAATGTTATAATAGTTGGTGAAGAATTAGGGTATTAATAAAATTAAAATAAAGAAATAATAATAATTATTCAATATTATTGCTCAAAAGGATATCTTTCGTAATTTCGGGTAGATCTTTTATTCTTAAGAACTTATAAGTAATGAAGAAAGGAGTTGTAAAATAAGAAAAGTTAGTATATTATTTATTTTAGAAAGGAGCCTACAATGAAGTTAAACCTTGATCTTCATACACATTTATTTGAAGCATTAGGATTCCCAGAGGTAAATATAGATTCAGTCAGAAAGATATGTGATGAAGCAAAGAAAAGAGGATTAGATGGTATCGCTATAACAGAACATAATAGCCCTTCATTGGCCTTTAAGGCTAGAGAAATTGCTGATAGAGAAGGAATTGAATTTTTTATAATACCTGGACAGGAAATAGTTATTGAAAGATACCATGTAGTGGAGTTATATATGTTTGGGAGATGTAAAAGGATATTAGCCCATCCTATCGAACCACCTCCTGAGAGGCTTAAGATAGATGCGATAGAGCTTGCGTCAATTAAAGGGAGATTTGATTCCCCTAAAGTTATGGAATATGTCAATGGTAACGGTGTAATTAACCTTTTTAATTCTGATGCCCATTATTTTGATGAACTTGGGATTTATAAAACTTCTATAGATATATTTGACCTGTTTTTTTAATAGTTTTTATTGAAAATGAATAGATATTAGTATATAAGTATTAAAAGAGGTTTCTATGGAAAAGGGAAAGATTTTATATTTTGAGACAAAGTTAAGAAAGCAACTGGAAGACCTTATAAATGAAGCAGAAAGGGCTGTTGATGGTATGAGTAAAGAGAAGGATAGATTTCCTGACCCTACTGATAGGGCTACTCTTGAATCTGACAGGAATTTTCTATTAAGAATAAAGGACAGAGAGAGAAAGCTTATAATTAAGATTGAAAAGGCACTGGAAAGGATAAAAGATGGAAGTTTTGGGATATGTGAGGTATGCGGAAATGAGATTTCAGAAAAGAGATTAGAAGCAAGGCCTGTTACTACTTTATGTATAGAATGCAAAGAGAAGGAGGAAGAGATAGAAAGGAGAGTAGGGTTATAATATGCCTGAACTAAGAAAAGACCCTATAATAGGAAGATGGGTAATAATATCTGTAGAGAGGGGGAGAAGGCCCTCCGATTTTAATGAAAGAGTTGAAATGTCCTCCAAAAAAGGATTTTGTCCCTTTTGCCCAGGGAATGAAGCTACAACACCTGAAGAAATATTCTCTTATAGAGATGTAAATTCAAAACCTAATACTCCTGGATGGACACTTAGAATCGTCCCTAATAAATTTCCTGCATTAAGGATTGAAGGTGATTTAAATAGAGAAGGAGATGGGGTATTTGATAAAATGAGCGGGATAGGAGCCCATGAGGTTATAATTGAATCACCAAATCATTATGATTCTTTATCAAAAATATCTCTGGATAACTTCGCTAATGTTCTTTATGCGTTTAAAGAAAGGATATTGGAGCTTAAAAAAGACAGGAGGTTTAGATATGTCCTTATATTCAAGAACTATGGAGAAGCAGCAGGGGCATCCTTAGAACATTCACATTCTCAATTAATTGCTTTGCCGATTGTTCCCAAAAGGGTCATAGAGGAGTTTGATGGTTCAAAGGAGTATTATAATTATAAGGAAAGATGTATATTTTGTGATATTATAAGACAAGAAAGACGTGAAGGTATAAGAGTAATAAATGAAAATGATTATTTCATATCCATTACTCCCTTTGCTCCAAGGTTTCCATTCGAAACATGGATATTACCAAAATATCATTCATCCCATTATGAAGAGTTAAAAGATTATAAAGCATTGGCAGAAATATTCTCTGATACACTTAAGAGATTAGATAAGACTCTAAATATCCCTCCATATAACTTCATTTTACATAATTCTTCATTCAAAGATGAAATAAACGGATTTTATCATTGGCATTTTGAGATAATGCCTAAATTAATTAAAATTGCAGGTTTTGAATGGGGGTCCGGTTTTTATATAAATCCTACTCCTCCAGAAGAATCTGCAAAGTTTTTAAGAGAAGCAAAAATATGACTATAGACCCAATAAAAGGATGGGAAATTTTAAATGATATTTTTGAGATCTCTAGTTCTGATATAAATCCAGATAAGAAGCTTGAGAATATTGTTAATATTATTGCTGATAGATTTAATATGGATTTATGCTCTATATTTACTATTGATAAAGACAAGACTTTTTTGGATCTCCAATCATCTAATAAAATGATTGAAGATAGAAAGATACCTATAGGTAAAGGCATCAGAAGTTATTCTGCTTTAAATAGAGAACCTGTTATTATTGAAGATATAGAAAATGTCAAACCTTTTTTATCAATTAAACCAATGAATGGCGAATTAGAGGGTTATAAATCCATATTTTCGCTGCCCTTATATGAGAATGATCTTTCTTATGGAGTATTGGTTTTGAAAGGGAAAAATAAGAAAATATTAACAGATATAGAAAAAAGGGTTTTGTTTATCATAGCAAAGGAGATATCAAGAATATTATGGGATTTTTTATTTAAGTTTGAGATAGAAAAAAAGATTTCGGAATTGACTATTTTACATAAGGTAAACAAGGCTCTTATGAGTACAATAGAGCTAAACAGGTTATCACGGATAATATTATCTGCTGTAACAGTAGGTGATGTGTTTGGATTCAATAGAGCTATGCTATTTTTAGTAGATGAAGATAGTAATACATTAAAAGGGTTTATGGGAGTTGGTCCAGATAGCTTGGAGGATGCAGAAAAAATCTGGAAAGATATGAACGCTTCACAGAGAGATTTTTTTGATATAGTAAATTCTCTTAAAGATATAGAACCTGTTTCCCTATTTAATTCTACTATAAAAAAGTTGGAGATACCCATACATAAGAGTAAATACATTCTTCCCAGGACTGTGAGCGAAAAGAAAAGTTTTATTATTAATAAAATAGAAGGATGGATAGCGCCATGGGGAGATGAAGAAATAATATCAAAGCTATTTATATCTTCGTATGCAACTGTTCCAATTATTTCTAAAAACAAGGTTCTGGGTGTTTTGATGGTAGATAATATATATAATAATAAAGCAATAAACGAAGAAGATATAAATTTCCTTATGATGTTTGCCAATCAGGCCGGATTAGCTATTGAAAATTCAATTCTTTATAATAATATTGAAAATGCTCATAAGAGACTTATGGAACTCCATGAGAAGCTTATGGAAGCTGAAAGACTTGCAATCTTAGGAGAGATATCTGCAGATATTGCACACGAAATAAGGGGGCCACTGGTATCAATAGGTGGATTTGCAAGGAGACTTTATAATAAAAAGATAGAAAAGGGTAAGGAGGAGAAATATCTTAAAATAATAGTTGATGAAACAACAAGATTAGAGAGGGTTTTAAATGAGTTATTAGGATTTACCAAAAGGATTGAAAGCAGATATGAAGAGTTAGATATAAATGAGGTAATAGAGGATGCATTATCAATAATAGAGGAAGATCTAGAGAGAAGCAGTATATTAATCATTAAAAATCTCGATAGAGATATAAAAAAAGTAAAAGGTAACAGGGAGCAGATTCATGAGGTTTTTATGAATATATTCTTAAATGCTCAGGATGCTATGAAAAATGGTGGAGTATTAACTATTAAAACATATAATGGTATACATAAAGGAATAGAAAAGGTATTTATTGAAATATCTGATACAGGTGGTGGGATTCCTGATGATATATTATCTAATATATTTAAGCCATTTTTTACTACAAAGGATATGGGAACGGGATTGGGGTTAACTCTGTCACATAGGATCATTACCCACCACGGAGGAAGAATAGATATTAATAATGAGCATGGCAAGGGGGTTACCTTTATAATAAGTTTAAATACAGGAGATGAATGAAAATGTATAAAATATTAATCTTAGAGGATGATCCTCATACACGTCTATTATTCGAAGAAGAGTTTGAAGATGAAGGGTATGAAGTGATACTTACTTCTAATGGCTCAGAGGCTTTAAAAAAATTTAAAGATTCTAAACCAGATATTGCTATATTAGATATAAAAATGGAAGGCATGGATGGTATAGAGGTTTTAAGAAAGATGAAAGAGATCGATAAAAATATTCCAGTAGTATTATGTACAGCCTATACAGAATATCAGGATAATTTTTCTTGTTGGGCATGCGATGCATATATAATTAAAAGTTCAGATACTCAGGAATTAAAAAATACAGTGAAAAAACTTCTTCCTAATAAATGAGTAATCTTTTCCTCGAGGTTGCTGTAAATCTTCCAATAAATAGTACATTCTACTATTCTATTCAAGAAGATCAGATAGAAAAAGCTAAAATAGGGAAAAGGATAAAAGTCCCCTTTAATAATAGAGAAGCTACAGGGTATATTGTTGGATTTAAAGATAATACAGAAATTCATGATATAAAAGAAATAATATCGATAGATGAAGAAGAGTTTTTCGATGAAAAGATGCTTAAATTTTATAGATGGATATCAGATTACTATTTTTCGCCATTGGGAGAGGTAATAGCTGCTTCTATACCGTCTTACAAAAGTCTTAAAAGAATAAATGTTGAGGATTATAACCCAGATGATATAAGAGAATCACCTATTAAGCTAAATGATGAGCAAAAGGTTGTTATGGATGAAATAAGGAAAGGTATTTTATCTAAGAAGTTCTGTCCTTTTCTCCTCCATGGTGTTACAGGAAGTGGCAAAACAGAGATATATATACAAGCAATTAAGGAAGTTATAGATATTGGGAAGAAAGGTATAATCTTAGTTCCTGAAATCTCTTTAACCCATCAACTAATATCAAGATTTGAAAAGAGATTTGGTAATAGAATTGCTGTTCTTCATAGTGCCCTTTCTCAAAAAATAAGATATAAAGAATGGCTAAGAATAAAAAATGGATATGCTGATGTAGCTATTGGGGTTAGGTCAGCTATATTTGCCCCATTTAAAGATATTGGAATTATAATAGTAGATGAAGAGCATGATTCTTCATATAAGCAGGAGGAAGGAGTCAGATATAATGCAAGAGATTTAGCCTTAATAAGAGGGAAGATATGGAATTCTGTTGTTATTCTTGGTTCTGCTACTCCATCTATTGAATCTTTTTATAATGCAATTAATGGTAAATACAGATATCTAAGGCTTAAAAATAGGGTTGAGGGGAGACCTCTTCCAGATGTAGAGATTGTAGATATGAAGGATTCATCAAAAAATATATTATCAGAAAGATTAAAAACAGCTATAAATAGAGACTATTCTAATGGAAAGCAAATTATGCTCTTCTTAAACAGAAGGGGGTTTTCTCCCTTTATTCTATGTATAGATTGTGGATATGTGATAAAATGTCCAAATTGTAGTATTTCGTTAACATTTCATTTAAATAAGAAAATTCTTTTATGTCATTATTGTAATTTCTCAACTGTTGTTATGTCTCTATGTCCAAATTGTAAAGGAATAAGATTAAAAGGTTATGGAATAGGAATAGAGATGGTTGAAGAGGAGATAAAGAAGCTATTTCCATCAATAAATATTGATAGATTAGATAGGGACTCTATATCAAAAAAGGGAGCTCTTAATAAGATATTAACCAAGTTTGAAAGGGGTGAAACAAATATATTAGTTGGAACCCAGATGATAACAAAGGGGCATGACTATCATAATGTTACTCTTGTTGGAATAATATCAGCTGATACCTCTCTTAATATACCTGATTTTAGATCTTCTGAAAAAACCTTTCAGCTTATTACACAGTTTTCAGGAAGGGCTGGAAGGGGAATTACGCCAGGTAATGTTATAATTCAAACATTCAATCCAGATCATTACTCTATATTATGTGCAAAGGATCACGACTATTATAGATTTTATAAAGAAGAGATAAAATTTAGAAAAGAATTAAATTATCCACCGTTTAGTAGACTTATTAATTTTAAAATAATTGGTAAAAATGAAGAGAAGACAAAAGAGATTGCTATAGACGTTGGTAATATAGCTAAAATGATATCAAAAAGATACTCAAAGGATATTAATATACTCGGGCCCTCTCCAGCTCCAATTGCAAAGATAAAAGGTAAATATAGGTGGCAACTCTTGGTTAAAGGCAGAAACAGAAGTTCCTTATACGGCTTTTCATCAGACTTTCTTGATGAATGTCATAAAAAAAGAAGTGCAAAAATAATAATAGATGTAGATCCTATGAACTTATTATAAATAGGAGTTTTTAGGTGTGTATAATAACTCTTACTACAGATTTTGGAAATGGAGATATATATGTAGGGGTTATGAAAGGGGTTATTTTGTCCATAAATCCAAATGCTACAATAGTTGATATAACCCATGATATTTCTCCTCATAATATAAAAGAGGGTGCCTTCTTACTTAATGATTTTTATAGATATTTTCCGAAGGGTTCTATACATCTTGTAGTAGTTGATCCAGGGGTTGGTTCAGAAAGGAAAGGAATATTAATAGAATCTGATGGCTACTTTTTTGTAGGTCCAGATAATGGTATATTTACCTATCCAATTAAAAAGGGGCTAAAGAAGATTATAGAACTATCTAATAAAAGTTATTACCTAAATGAGATAAGTTCAACATTTCATGGGAGAGATATATTCGCCCCGGTTGCTGCACATTTATCACTCGGTATAGAGCCTGATAAATTTGGGAATGAAATTAAAGAATATAAGATTTTGAATTTCGATCCTGAGATTAGTGAAAATGGAATAAATGGAGAGATAATACATATAGATAAGTTTGGGAATCTTATAACAGATATAAAAAAGGAGTTTATGGTAAATAAAGATTTTGAAATCCTGATTAAAGATATAAAGATTGATAATATAAGCGAATCATATTTTGAAGGTAAAGAAAAGGAAATATTGGCAATATTTGGAAGCTCAGGTTGGCTTGAATTATCAGTTAATATGGGAAACGCAGCAGATATTATTGATGCAAAAGTAGGTGACAGGGTTTTAGTAAGATGGAAAAAGTAGCATAGAGACCCAAAATAAATGATTTTTCTATGTAATCGAGTAAGTATTCGAATTTATCATATTATACACTTTAAAGAATCTTTCTCTAAATCTCAATGCAACATTTACAAGGCTTATAAGAACTGGAACCTCTAATAAGGGTCCTATTACAGCAGCAAAAGCCTCTCCAGATTTAATTCCGAATACTGCTACAGCCACTGCAATTGCTAATTCAAAATTATTGCTGGCTGCGGTAAAGGAGAGAGTTACTGTCTTTTTGTAATTTATATCAAGCTTATAGGAAATATAAAAGCTTATAAAAAACATAAGAACAAAATAAAAAGCTAAAGGAATAGCAACTCTCACCACATCTAATGGAAGTTCCACAATATATTCACCCTTTAATGAAAACATAACTATAATAGTAAAAAGTAAAGCAATCAAGGTAATTGGAGATATCTTAGGAATAAAATACTCTTCATACCACTTTTTAGTTTTTGCCTTTATTAAGATAAAGCGAGTAACTATTCCACCAATAAATGGGATTCCTAAATATATAAATACACTCTTAGCAATTTCTGCCATAGTAACATTAACTGCAATCCCTTTAGCTATCCCTATTCCCTTAGGAAGGAGTGTAATAAAGATATAGGCATAAAGGGAGTAAAAGAATATCTGGAATAATGAATTTAAACCTACTAAAGCAGCACAATATTCAGTATCCCCTTCAGCCAATTCATTCCAGACAATAACCATTGCAATACACCTGGCAAGCCCAATAAGAATAATTCCATACATAAAATGTGGGTAATTATGCAGAAATATAATAGCAAGTATAAACATTAGTATAGGACCTATAATCCAATTTTGAATTAGAGAAAGGATTAAGACCTTTATATCTTTGAAAACCTTACCCAGTTCTTCATATCTTACTTTAGCTAACGGTGGGTACATCATCAAAATAAGCCCAATAGCAATAGGAATAGAGGTTGTACCTATCTGGAAATGGGTGATCGCCTTAGTTACATTCGGAGAAAAATAACCTATACCCACTCCTATACCCATTGCTATAAATATCCATAGAGTTAAAAATCTATCTAATAATGAGAGTTTCTCATCTCTTTTCATGAGCTTTACTACCTCCTTTTTAATTTATCCTCTAACTCTTTTGATATTTTCTGCCACTCCTCACTATTTATTCCTACAATACATTTCCCATTCTTTCTGAGTTTCAGTCTTCTTTTTAACCTTTCGCCCTCCAAGAAGAAAAGCTCATCCGGAATTGATAGTATTGTTTTAAATATGAGCTTTTGAAAAGAATTTATGGGGTATTTTATAGAATAAAAGACCCACCTTCCTTCTTTTTCTTCTTTAAGTAGTCCAGCATTCTTGAGAATCCTTAAATGCCTTGAAACATTATATTGATTTTGATTTAAAGAATCTACAATTTCACATACACAGAGTTTAGCTCTTACCTTACTTAATAACCATATTATTCTTAAACGAGTCTTATCGGATAAGAGTTTAAATACATTTGTAAATTCTTCCATTAAATCCCCTTTATAATATATGCATATATGCACTCCTGAGCATATATTACAATAAATATAATAAAAAGTCAAAATATTTTTCAGAAGATTGTTGAAAATAATCTCTGTACTTTTTAAACTTAATAATTTATCCCTGCATATACCAGAAAATTTAAGTCTTTATATTTCTATCTATTCTCTCTCTTGCATCATTTAGGTTAATAAGATTAGAATTCAATTAATAAATATTTTGAAGTAAAGATATAACATTATTAAAAAATAGTATCAAATAGATTTTATTTATGCTAATATGCTTATAATATGGATGTATATAATATAATAGATAGTATTGGTGAAGGTGTAATTATACTTGATAATAATTATAATATTATCCAATTTAATCCTGTTGCGGAAAAGATTACAATGTTGTCTAAAAAAAAAGCTATCGGAAAATCATTTAAGGAGATATTTAAGAGTAATGAGAAATTAATTGAAATATTGCAACGAAGCCTTAATGCGGGTGAAATTTTTTTGAACTTTGAAAATAACTTTATAAGAGCTGACAGAAGTATTATACCCTTGAGTATAACCATATCTCCTCTTGAAGAAAAAGAAGGGATTGCTATAACTATGAGAGATATTTCACTAATCAAAAATTTAGAAGAAGAGCTCCGGCTTAAAGATAGACTGGCTTCTTTTGGAACTATAGCTTTAGGGATATCACATGAGATAAAGAATCCCTTAGGTGGAATAATGGGGTCTGCAGAGTTATTAAGAAAGGAATTTGGTAAAAATGAATATATAGACATAATTATAAAGGAAGTTGAAAGAATAGACTCATTGATGGATAATCTTCTTAGCTTAGCAGATCAAAAGAAACTTAATATTACCTCATTAAATATACATAAAGTATTAGATGATGTGATAAATATGTTTAAAACTAAAGATGTTATTTTTGAAAGGATATATGATCCCAGTCTGCCAGAGATTTTAGGTGATGAGGATAGATTAATTCAGGTATTTTTAAATATAATAAAAAATGGAATTGAGTCTATGGATGGAATGGGTATAATAAGTATAATAACCCGGGTTGATTATCAGGTAGGAAAAAGGAAAATGGTCTCTATAGAGATAAGAGATAACGGAACTGGGATAAAGAAGGAGGATATAGATAAACTGTTTACACCATTTTTTACAACAAAGCCAAAGGGAACAGGATTAGGGCTTACTATCTCCCATAAGATAATTTCAGAACATAAAGGAAGTATAAGAGTTGAGAGTAAATTTGGGGAAGGCACTAAATTTTCCATAAATCTTCCATTGGCGGAGCATAAATATGCGTAAAAGGATTCTAATTGTAGATGATGAAGAGAGTATATTATTTGTTCTTAAAAAAGCTCTTGATAAGTATGAAGTTGAATTAGCAAGGAATGGAGAAGAGGCTTTTAATATGATTATTAATAGAAATTATGACCTTATAATACTCGACATATTGATACCAAAGATAAATGGATTTGAGATTTTAGAAAGAATTAAAGGTATTGGGGTTAAAAATAAACCAAAGGTGATAGTAATAACTGCTCAAAATACAATGGAAAATGCTGTAGAGGCTATGAAAAGGGGAGCATTTGATTATATATCAAAGCCGTTTAAGATAGATGAGATAGAAAGTTTGGTAAAAAAAGCAGTAAGTTCTAAAAATATAGAAGTTGGAATAGAGGGAAGGACTGATATAAAAGGAGAGATAATAGGTAAAAGTAGATCCATGCAGGAAATATATAAGATTATTGGGAGAGTTTCTCAAACTGATGTTGATATATTGGTCTGTGGAGAAAGTGGTACTGGTAAAGAGCTAATTGCAAAATGTATCCATAAAAATAGCAAAAGAAGTAATAAACCATTTGTAGCAATAAACTCTGCTGCAATACCGAATGAGCTATTAGAAGCCGAGTTGTTTGGATTTGAAAAGGGAGCTTTTACCGGAGCATATGAAAAAAAGATAGGTAAATTTAAGCAGGCAGATGGTGGTACAATATTCCTTGATGAGATAGGAGATATGCCCCTTGATCTTCAGGCTAAGATACTTAGGGTTATTCAGGAAAGAGAAATTGATAGAGTTGGAGCCCCATCAACAATAAAAGTAGATGTAAGGATAATAGCTGCAACAAATAAGAATCTTGAATCTATGGTAAAAGAGGGAAAATTCAGGGAGGATCTATTTTATAGACTCAATGTAATCCCCATTTATATACCGCCACTTAGAGAGAGGAAAGAAGATATTCCTATATTGATAGAACATTTTCTTAAAAAATATGAAAAGGATTTTAATATAGGGAAAAAGAGTATATCAAAAAGGGCTTTAGATCTGCTTGTAAATTATGATTGGCATGGGAATGTAAGGGAGCTTGAAAATACAATAAAGAGGGGGATAATTCTCTCCAATGGATCAATCTTAGATGTAGAGGATTTTTCGATTACAAATGATACTTATTCAAGAGATCCAGAAAAAAACTTAACCCTTGAAGAATTAATAGAAATAAAACTGAGAGATTTTATAGGAAAAATTGATATTAAGGGGATAAATAACCTTTATTCAATTATTATAAAAAGAGTGGAAAAAGCTTTATTTAAAATTATTGTAGAGGAGTGTAAAGGAAATCAGATCAGAGCAGCAAATATATTAGGGATAAATAGAAATACATTAAGAAAAAAGATTAAAGAGCTAGATATTATAATTAAAGAATTAAAAAAATAGATGGATAGAGAAATTATAATAAATTTAGGAATATATAGTATATTTTTCATATTTATAACCCTGTGTGGAGGCATAATTCCATTAATTAAGAAATGGAATGAATCTCAATTGAGATTATTTATAGGATTCAGTGCAGGGACTTTATTGGGGGCATCATTCTTACATATAATACCAACTGCCATAAATATAATAGGTGAAAGAACAAGTAGTTTTACATTAATAGGATTTCTATTTATATATATATTTGAAAAGTTTATAATGATTCATTCCTGCGATACATTCGACTGTAACTTCCATACTATTGGATTATCTGCATTTCTTGGCTTATCAATTCATGGATTGACAGATGGAATTGCAATGGGAAGCAGTATGATGATACCTCTTCTTGGGTCCGTGGTATTTCTTTCACTTATTGCCCATAAAGCCCCTGCGGCTTTCTCATTAACGACGATTTTGAAGAAAGGTAACTATTCCAATATAAAAATAATAATTATGAACCTGATATTTGCTCTACTTATGCCAATTGGTGCGTTATTGACATTCACAATATTTAAAGGGAAAGAAATAAATATTGGAGCTGCCTTGTCCTTTTCTGCTGGAACATTTTTATATATATCTATAAGTGATTTGCTACCAGAAGTTCATAGACTCTCTAAGGATAGATACAAGATATTCCTGAGTTTTTTGATCGGTTTATCTATAATGGTAATATTAACAACAATAGAAAAATAAAAATGTTAAGAGAAAGGGAAATAATATTATGTGTAACGGGGGGAATTGCAGCATATAAGTCTGCAGAGATTTTAAGAGAACTTATTAAACTTAATGCAAATGTTCATGTAATTATGACTAAAAATGCTCAAGAATTTATAACCCCATTAACATTTCAGACTCTTTCAAGAAATCCTGTTTCAAGTAATTTATTCAGTTTAACTCAAGAATCAAATATAGGCCATATCTCCTTAGCAGATAGAGGTGAACTTTTTGTTATAGCCCCAGCAACAGCTAATATAATAGGGAAAATAGCAAATGGTATAGCTGATGATCTTCTAACTACCACAATAATGGCAACAAAAGCAAAAGTTTTAATTGCTCCTGCAATGAATGTTAATATGTATAGAAACCCGGTAGTAAGAGAGAATATAGAAAAGCTTAAAAAGAGAGGATATTATATCATTGATCCTGGGGTTGGTGAACTTGCCTGTGGTTATGAAGGAGAAGGAAGATTGGCAGAGATTGAGGATATAATCTATGAAATAATTAATCTCCTTAATACAAAGGATCTCAAAGATGAAAATATTCTTGTAACCGGAGGACCAACAAGGGAGTTTATAGATCCTGTTCGTTTCATATCAAATCCTTCATCCGGCAAGATGGGATATGCTATAGCTAAGAGGGCATATCTGAGAGGAGCTAAAGTAATCCTTATCAGTGGACCTGCAGCCATAAGACCACCCAAGGGGGTAAAATTAATATCTGTTGACAGTGCAGAGGATATGAAAGATGCTGTATTTAATAATCTTAATGGTATATCTATATTAATCAAGGCTGCGGCTGTTGCCGATTATAGACCAAAGGTCAGAAATGAAGAGAAGATAAAGAAAGATAAAGATATTTTAAATCTTGAACTTGAAAGGAATCCTGACATATTGGAAGAAATAGGTAAAAATAAAGATAATATTTTCCTTGTAGGATTTGCTGCAGAGACAACAGATATAATATCAAATGCAAAAGATAAGCTAATAAGAAAAAATTTGGATCTTATTGTTGTAAATGATATAAAAAAAGGTATATTTACATCGGATAAGAATGAAGTTATAATAATAGACACAGATGGTAATATCAAAGAAGTGCCATTAATGAATAAAGAGAGGATTGCTGATATAATACTTGATTCTATAATCGAAAGAAAATATGGGAAGAGAAGATCTGAGTGAGTTGGTTAAATATGTAAAAGGTTATCTTATGTATCTTAAGGAGTTATCGGTTGATTCCATTCCTCTACCTGAGAATAAAAGGTATTATTCTTTAAATTATATAAAGGAAGAGATAAATGAATGTAAGAGATGTAAACTTAAAGACTATAGAAAAAACATTGTATTTGGGAAAGGTAATGAAAAGGCTAAACTTATGCTAATAGGTGAAGCTCCAGGGAATGAAGAAGATATTAGAGGGGAACCCTTTGTAGGAATGGCTGGTGAATTATTAACTAAAATGTTAAAGGCTATTGATCTAAATAGAGAAGATGTATATATAACAAATGTTGTAAAATGTCACCCGCCTAAGAATAGGAATCCAGCGCCAGATGAGATTGAAGCCTGCAAACCATTCTTAGTGAAACAGATTGAAGCTATAAAGCCCAAAATAATATGGGCTCTGGGAAGTATATCAGCAAAAACTCTTCTTAATAGTGAAAAAAAAATATCTGAATTAAGAGGAAAACTTCATAGATATAATGAAATAATAAAGCTTATACCAACTTATCATCCTGCATTCCTACTAAGAAATCCTTATAAAAAGCGAGAAGCATGGGAAGATATAAAGATGATAAAGAAAGAGCTATTATGAAAAAAATAACATTTTTAATCTTTTTATTAACACTATTAACCTTTATTACATCCTCATCCTCCTTAGAAAAGCATATTAATGTAATGGTAGTAGATGGTGTAATAAATCCTATAATATCAGAATTTATAATAGCTGGTATAAAGAAATCTGAAAATGAAGGAGCAGAGTGTCTTATTATTCAGCTTGATACCCCAGGAGGACTTGATCTATCCATGAGAAGTATAATTAAAAAGATGATGAGTTCGTCCATTCCTATTGTAGTATATGTTTCTCCAAGTGGAGCAAGAGCAGCGTCTGCTGGAACATTCATAACATTGGCAAGTAATATTGCTGCAATGGCTCCAGGAACAAATATAGGCGCAGCCCATCCTGTTAGCATGGGTGGAGGAAAGATGGATAAGGAGATGATAAGAAAAGTAGAAAATGATGCAGCAGCATATATCGAAAGTATTGCAAAGAAAAGAGGAAGAAATCAAAAATGGGCTATAAAAGCAGTAAGAGAGAGTATATCAATAACAGCGGGAGAAGCTCTAAAATTGGGCGTAATAGATATAGTAGCCGATGACCTTAATAGCTTAATTAAATATCTAAATGGTAAAATAGTGAATATAGATGGAGAAGAGAAGGAAATTATAACAAAAGGTGTAAAAATTACCTATATAGACATGAATCTTAGGGATAAGATACTTAAAATAATAAGTGATCCAAACATTGCATATATATTAATGATGTTAGGCTTTTATGGACTCTTCTTCGAACTTTCCAATCCTGGAGCTATATTCCCAGGAGTTATAGGAGGAATATGTTTAATTCTGGCATTCTATGCATTTCAGGCACTTCCGGTTAATTACGCAGGCATAATACTAATAATATTAGCTATAATATTATTTATAGCAGAGATAAAAATTGTAAGTCACGGCATTTTAGCATTAGGAGGTATAATATCTATGACTCTGGGATCTCTTATGCTATTTGAATCTTCTGCACCATATTTGAGGATATCTGTCCCGGTAGTTATAACAACAGTTATTCTAACATCCTCTCTCTTTATCTTAGCTATATATCTTGTTATAAAGGCTTATAGGTCAAAGCCTGTAATAGGGAGTGAAGGGTTGGTTGGAGAGATAGGGATAGCAAAAAGCAGGATTGCACCCGAAGGGAAAGTATTTATATTTGGTGAATTATGGAATGCGTACAGCGATGATATTATTGAAAAAGAAGAAAAAGTTAGGGTGGTTGAGGTAAATAATCTAAAATTAAAAGTAAAAAAGGAGGTATAGTTATGATAAGCACTATGGGTCTATTTATTATTATAATTATTTTAATGACTATATGGAGTGCTATAAGAATATTGAACGAATATGAAAGAGGGGTTATATTTAGATTAGGGAGAATTATAAAGACAAAGGGACCGGGGCTCATTCTACTTATACCAGTTATAGATAAGATGGTAAGAATAAGTTTAAGAACAGTAGTAATGGATGTTCCACCTCAGGATGTTATTACAAAGGATAATGTTTCAATAAAAGTAAATGCGGTAGTATATTTTAGGGTAATGGATCCGACCAGAGCTGTAGTTAGTGTTGAAGACTATTTCTATGCTACATCCCAGCTTGCACAGACAACATTAAGAAGTGTATTAGGTCAAGCTGAACTTGATGACCTACTTTCAAATAGAGAAAAAATTAATGCTGAATTACAAGAAATACTTGATAAACATACAGATCCATGGGGAGTTAAAGTTGCGACTGTTGAGGTTAAGCATATTGATTTACCTCAGGAAATGCAAAGGGCTATGGCAAAGCAGGCTGAAGCAGAAAGAGAAAGAAGATCTAAGGTTATCCATGCAGAAGGAGAATTTCAAGCATCAGAAAAGCTTGCTCAGGCATCTCATATTATCTCTAAAGAGCCAATAGCACTTCAGCTAAGGTATCTTCAGACCCTTACTGAGATCGCCTCAGAAAAGAATTCTACAATATTATTCCCATTACCTATAGACCTTTTTAAAGCATTCTTAGAGAAAGAGGTAAAGGGGGATTAAAAGATATATTATAAAGACAATTAAAATAGGCATGGGGATTATTTTGATCTTGATTGGGATAGTGGGATTATTCCTTCCATTCTTACAGGGAATCGCTCTTATTATAGCTGGCCTTGCGATATTAAGTACAGAGAATAGACATGCAAAATATTTATTTAATAGACTAAAACTCTTAAAAGATAAAATTATCAGGAAGAGAGGATTTTATGATAGATAGATTAAAAATTATTTTTGTATCCTCTGAGATGGTTCCCTTTGCAAAAACAGGAGGATTAGCAGATGTCTCCGGAACTTTGCCAAAGGCTATAAAGTCTTTAGGACATGAGATAGTCGGGGTAATACCTTTTTATAAGAATATAAGCGGGGAAGACACTGGTATAAGAATGGATATACCTTTCCCTGACAAAAATGAATATTGTTCTGTGGCTAAAGGCTCTCTTAATGGATTAGTTCCCATATATTTCATAAGAAAGGATGAATATTTCTTAAGAGATTATTTATATTCTACTTCCACCGGAGACTATCCTGATAATATGGAAAGATTTAGACTCTTTTCAAGAGCTGTTATTGAAATGTTAAAGTATATAGACTTTAAACCTGATATAATACATTGTAATGAATGGCAAACAGCCCTTATACCGGTATATCTAAAGACAATATATAAGAATGATCCATTTCTTTCAAATACTACTACTATATTTACAATACATAACCTTGCATATCAAGGAATATTTGACAAGGAGAAATTCTATCTAACAGGTTTACCAGAAGAGCTGTTTAATATAAATGGGCTTGAATTCTGGGGTAAAATAAACCTGTTAAAGGGAGGTATATTGTTCTCTGATCTTATAAATACAGTCTCTCCAAAATATTGTAAAGAGCTCCAAACCGAAGAATATGGATATGGACTTGATGGTGTCTTAAGAAATAGGAACAAAGACCTATATGGTATATTAAATGGTGTTGACTACGAAGAATGGAATCCTGAAACAGATAGATTTATAATATCCAACTATAGCATTAAAAATCTATCTGGGAAGAGAAAATGCAAAGAGGATCTTATAAATGAATTTAAACTTATAAAAGATTTAGATCTACCATTGATAGGAATGATATCAAGACTTGCTGATCAAAAGGGATTTGATATATTAGTTCCTATAATAGACAGGATAATAGATCTTGGAGCATTATTTGTTCTACTTGGGACAGGTGAAAAGAGATACCATGATCTATTTAAAGAGATAGGTAAAAGATACAAAGGGAGAGTTGCTATAAAGATAGCCTTTGACAATAGACTTGCGCATAAGATAGAAGCAGGATCAGACATGTTTCTGATGCCATCTAAGTATGAACCATGTGGACTAAATCAGATATATAGTATGAAATATGGAACAATACCTATAGTTAGAGGAACAGGGGGACTTGATGATACTGTCATAAATTTTGATCCTTCAAGTTTAGAAGGAAATGGATTCAAGTTTTATGAATATTCATCAGATGCATTCTTAAAGAAGATAGAAGAAGGGATTAAGTTATATAGGAATAAGGATTTATGGTTAAAAATTATAAAAAATGCTATGAATGCTGACTTTTCATGGGAAAGATCCGCAAGAGAATATATAAATCTATATTTAATGAAGAGGTGATGGAATATGAAATACAACTATAATAAAGAAACAGTTTTCAAAGAACTTATTAATATTGTTGGAGATGAATATGTATCAATGGATCTTGAGGATATAATTCCATATTGTAGAGATGAGGTATCTCAGGCTTTTGGACAAAGGTATTTATCTGACTTTATTATACTGCCTAAGAGTGTAGAAGAGATTCAAGAAATTGTTAAAGTAGCAAATAAGCATAAAGTTCCTATATATCCATATTCATTCGGAGCAAATATAAGTAGTGCAGCTGTCCCAAGAAGAGGAGGTATTATTCTTATTACAAGAAGAATGAACAGAATACTTGAAATAAATGAAGAGACTATGACAGCAACTATTGAACCTGGAGTATCATGGTCAAAGCTTATATATGAAACAAAAAAATTTGGACTTGAACCTCTTCCTCTTGGTGGAGGTCCTCATACCGGGGGACCAGTAGGTAATTTTGCATTGGGCGGAGGAAACACAGGTGGAATAGATATGAATGAGGTCGTATCTATAGAGGTTGTATTGCCTAATGGAGAAATATTAAGAACAGCCTCAGCAGGATATATGGGACATGAAACTATAAATCCATATTGCAGATTGGCATTTGGTCCAAATCTAACCCTTCTATTCAGGGGATCTCTTGGTACATTTGGAATAATTACAAAATTGATAAGGAGATTATACCCTATAAGAAATATCGAAGAGGTAATAGAGATAGGATTTAATGATATAAATTCAGCTGTAAATGGTATAAGAGATATTGTAAGATTGGGTATTGCAAAACAGACATATGGATTAGATAGAGCACAATTAGCAATACTTTCAGCTCCTCCAGAGCTTGTTGAAAAAAAAGAAGAGTATAGAATATTTGAAGATTCATTCCCTGAATTCTGTGTAGGGGTAAAAATAAGCTGCCATAATGAAAAACAGAGAGATGTATATAAAGAGATAATAAATGATAGTATAGAGAAATATAAAGGATACTTTGTTAAATTTGATGGAGAGGTAAAAACAACCCTTGATGAGATGTGGGGAGGAAGTTCAAGTATTGCTATAAGATATTTAAGACATAATCCTCATCTTATGGCGTTTTCTATGACCCCACCATCCATGGTTCCAAAGATTAGAGAAAAGACTGTCGAAATATTAAGAAAACTCGATTTCAAACAATACTCTTTTTCTGGAAGAGAAATAGAACCAAGATGCTGGATATCTCCATGGGAAAGGAATGAATCATATCTATTTGAACAGGATATAGAATTTGATCCCGAAGATAAAGAATCTATTGAAAAATTCAGAAAATTTGTTAATATATTTTATGATGAGATGTTTAATATGGGGTCAAGTCAGATAAATGCAGCCTTTTTAAGAAGAGTTGAAGGTAAGATGATGCCAACATATATATATCTTCTTAAAGGGATAAAAAAACTTCTTGATCCAAATAATATATTTGCACCAGCTCAGATGTTTAAAGATATATGATGAGTATAACAAAAGCTGTATTTCCAGCAGCAGGTTTAGGAACAAGATTTTTACCAGCAACAAAGGCATCACCAAAAGAAATGATGCCTCTTGTTGATAAGCCATTAATTCAATGGGTTGTAGAAGAGGCTGTTGCGTCAGGCATCAGGGAAATAATAATGATTACCGGAAGAGGTAAAAGAGCTATAGAGGACCATTTTGATATATCATATGAACTTGAAAATAATCTTAA
>CAZCTP010000009.1:0-28441 GCA_964501575.1 uncultured Thermodesulfobacteriota bacterium | reverse complement strand
AAAGAGCTATAGAGGACCATTTTGATATATCATATGAACTTGAAAATAATCTTAAAAATAAGGGGAAGAATGAAATATTAAAGGAAATTAAGAATATATCTAATATCGCAGATTTCTGTTTCGTTCGCCAAAAAGAGCCCCTTGGATTAGGACATGCTATTTTATGTGCTAAGAGAGTTGTTAATAATGACACATTCGCTGTACTCTTAGGCGATGATATAATAGATTCTGATATACCTGTCCTAAAACAGATGATGGATGTTTATACTACTTATGGCGGATCAATTCTTGCTATTCAAAAGGTAAAAAGAGAAGAGGTCAAAAATTATGGAATTATAAAGGGTGAACTAATAAAAGAAAGATTATATAAAGTATTAGATCTTGTAGAAAAGCCCATTCCATCTAAATCTCCATCTAATTTAGCTATTATAGGAAGATATATACTTTCACCAAAGATATTTGAAATTCTTGAAAATACAAAACCAGGTAAAAATAATGAAATTCAGCTTACAGATGCATTAAAAACGCTTGTTTTAAGTGGAGAACCAATATTCGGATATGAATTTGAAGGAAAAAGGTATGATGCTGGTGACAAGTTAGGATTTATTAAAGCTACTGTAGAATTTACACTTAAAAATCCAGATTTAGGGAAAAAGTTTAAGAATTATTTATTAGAATTAACATCTTCTCTTAAATCTCCATAATCTCTTTCTCTTTTATACTCAAAATCTCATTAATCTTTTCTATATATTCATCAACAATCTTCTGAACATCATCCTGCGCTCTAAAAAGATCATCTTCTGATATTTCTTTATTTTTCTCCATCTTTTTTAATTGATCATTTGTATCTCTTCTAATATTTCTTATTGCTACTTTAGCATCTTCAGCATGCCTTTTAACTACTTTCAGAAGTTCCTTTCTTCTTTCTTCTGTTAAAGCTGGTATACTTATTCTTATTACCTTCCCATCACTTGTAGGATTAAGCCCCAGCCCAGACTTTGTAATAGCCTTTTCTATTTCACCTATCATCTTAGGATCCCATGGCTGAATTACAATAAGTCTGCTTTCAGGAACAGATATCGTAGCAACATGATTAAGTGGAGTTGGCGTACCATAATATGATACTCTTATACCATCTAAAAGAGAAGAAGATGCTCTTCCCGTTCTTATTCTATTAAGCTCATTTTTTAATGCTTCTATAGACTTATCCATTCTCTCTTTACATTCCTTAAATACCTTTTTCATGTCTTCCTCCTTATTATTGAACCTATCTTCTCTCCAAGAATCACTTTCTTAATATTCCCTTTTTCTTTAAGATTAAATACAATAATAGGCAAGTCATTATCCATACAGAGAGATATTGATGTGGCATCCATAACCTTTAAATTTCTATTTAATACATCAATATATGTAATCTCGTCCAACTTCTTTACATCTTTATGTATTAAAGGGTCTGATTCATATATTCCATTCACCTTTGTAGCCTTTAATATAACCTCAGCATGCATCTCCATAGCTCTTAAAGATGCAGTTGTATCTGTGCTAAAATATGGATTACCTGTTCCCCCTGCGAATATAACAATTCTCCCCTTCTCAAGATGCCTTATTGCTCTCCTTCTAATATAAGGTTCAGCAAGTTGTTGCATTTCTATAGCAGATAATACTCTTGTATATACATTTCTCTTTTCTAATGCATCCTGAAGGGCTAGACCATTTATAACAGTGGCTAACATACCCATATAGTCTGCTGATGCTCTATCCATACCTTGAGAACTGGCAAATGTACCCCGTATTATATTCCCTCCTCCTATGACTACTGCTATTTCTAATCCTAATTTATGAACATCTACCAATTCATCTGCTATATAGTTAATAGCATCCCAAGATATCCCATAATTTTCTTCTCCTGCCAAGATCTCGCCGCTTATCTTTAATAGAATCCTTTTATATACAGGCTTTATCATTGATCCTTTGAAGTTTCACCAAGAAAATATCTGACAAATCTTCTGATTATAATCCTTTCTCCCACTTTACCCATAATTTGACCTAAAAGATCATTTACAGTCATATTTTCATCTTTTATAAATGGTTGATCTAAAAGACAGACCTCTGAATAAAACTTTTCAAGCCTGCCTTCTACAATCTTTTCTACAATTTTTTCAGGTTTACCGGATTCAAGAGCCTGGGTTTTAAGAAATTCTTTCTCCTTATTTAATTCTTCCTCTGGAATATCTTCTCTGCTTAAATATAATGGATTTGTCGCAGCAATCTGCATAGCAATATCTTTAACAAAATTCTTAAAATCCTCTGTTCTTGCAACAAAATCTGTCTCACAATTCACCTCTATAAGAACACCTATCTTACCACCTGCATGGATATAAGAACCCACAGCTCCTTCACTGGTTACTTTACCTTCTCTCTTTTTCAAAGAAGCAAGCCCCTTCATTCTCAGAAACTCTATAGCTTTCTCTATATTTCCATTAGTATGGATAAGAGCCTTTTTACAATCCATTATTGGTGCCCCTGTCTTATCTCTTAATTCTTTTATGATATCTGCTTTAATCTCCATTTTTAAGACCTCCTTTTATGCCTCTGCTATCTCTTCCTCGAGCTTTTCTTCTTTAGCCTTTTCCATCTGGATTCTCTCTTCTAATATAGTTCTCCCTTCTAACACAGCATCTGCAATAGCTGAAACAAATAGCCGTATTGCCCTTATAGCATCATCATTACCAGGAATAATATAATCTACCTCATCGGGATCACAGTTGGTATCCACAACACCTATAACAGGAATTCCTAATATATTAGCTTCATGAACAGCTATGCTCTCTTTCTTTGAATCCACAATAAATACTGCCTGAGGAAGATTCTCCATACCCTTTATTCCTCCAAGCATCTTCTCTAATCTTTCCCTATCTCTTTCCAACTTTAGAACCTCTTTTTTAGTCAGAACTTCATGAGTCCCATCTTCTTTCATCCTCTCTAATTCATTAAGCCTTGCTATACGTTCCCTTATAACCCTGAAATTTGTTAA
Organism: uncultured Thermodesulfobacteriota bacterium; assembly: GCA_964501575.1. Classification (GTDB taxonomy): domain Bacteria; phylum Desulfobacterota; class CAZCTP01; order CAZCTP01; family CAZCTP01; genus CAZCTP01. Next base: position 25,407 of record CAZCTP010000009.1, on the reverse strand, counting down.
TGTTCCACCAAGCCACCTTTGGGATACATAGAACGATTTACATCTCTGGGCCTCTTCCACAATAGATTCTTGAGCCTGTTTCTTTGTCCCAACGAAGAGAATCTCTCCTCCATTACTAACAATCTCTTTAACAAAGTCATAGGATTCCTTAAGAAGCTTCAATGTCTTTTGAAGATCTATAATATATATTCCATTCCTTGCTCCATATATATATTTATCCATTTTGGGATTCCACCTATTTGTCTGATGTCCAAAATGAACTCCTGCTTCTAAAAGCTGTTTCATTGTTATATTAAACATACAACCTCCACATCTTATTTAAAAGAATCTAAATACCATAATTTTAAAAATTTTGCAAGATTTTTTTAACTCCAAATTCCTCTATACTCTCCAAATATCTCCTTTAGTGAGGATACTATTTCTCCCAATGTAGCATAGGATTTAACAGCCTCAATTATAAAGGGCATTAAATTATCTGTTCCTTTTGCTGCTTCCTTAATAGCACATAAAGATTCCTCAACTTTTTTATTATTCCTTTTTAATTTAAGCCTTCTTAATCTTTCTATTTGAATTCTCTCTACTTCTGGATTCACAACAAGAAGGTTTTTAGGGGATTCTTCTTCTATAACGAATTTATTAACACCGACAATAACCTCAGAAGAATCCTCTATAGCTTTCTGGTAGGAATAAGCACTATCTTCTATCTCCTTCTGTATATATCCAGATTCTATAGCCTTTACCATACCTCCCATTGAATCTATAGTTTCAATATATTTATTTGCTCTATCTTCTATTTCATTAGTTAAAGCTTCTATAAAATATGAACCTGCTAAAGGATCTATAACATCACCGAGACCACTTTCATAGGCAATTATCTGTTGGGTTCTTAGAGCTGTTCTTGCCGACTCCTCTGTTGGCAATGATAGTGCCTCATCCATTGAGTTAGTATGAAGTGATTGAGTACCTCCCAAGACAGCTGCTAACGCCTGAATTGTAACTCTAACAATATTATTATAGGGCTGAGCCGCCGTTAAGGTAGACCCCCCTGTCTGAGTATGAAATCTGAGCATACATGCCCTTTCAGTTTTCGCTTTAAACCTATCTTTCATAATCTTAGCCCAAAGTCTTCTTGCAGCTCTGAACTTTGCTATCTCCTCTAAGAAATTGTTATGAGAATTAAAGAAGAAGGATAATCGAGGAGCAAAATCTTCAATTTTTAACCCAGCTTTAATAGCCGTATCAACATATACTATACCATTTGCAAGTGTAAATGCTACCTCCTGAACAGCATTTGCCCCTGCCTCTCTTATATGATAACCGCTTATACTTATAACATTCCATTTTTTAAGATTTTCCTTACAGAATTTAAATATATTAGTAATTATTCTTAAAGAAGGTTCTGGGGGATATATATAGGTTCCTCTTGCAATATATTCCTTTAATATATCATTCTGAATTGTTCCATTAAGAAGATTTAAATCTATGCCTTCTTTTTCTGCAAGAGCAATATACATGGCAAGGATTATTGATGCTGTTGCATTTATTGTCATAGATGTACTCACTCTATCAAGAGGTATACTATCAAATAGTATCTCCATATCTTCAAGCGAATCAATAGCAACACCAACCTTCCCAATTTCCCCCTTGGATATTGGATGATCAGAATCATAACCCATCTGAGTAGGAAGATCAAAGGCTACACTTAATCCTGTTTGCCCCTGCTCAAGCAAATATCTATATCTCCTGTTAGACTCTTCGGCTGTTCCAAATCCAGCATATTGTCTCATTGTCCATAATCTGCCTCTATACATAGTTGGCTGGATACCCCTTGTAAAAGGATATTCCCCTGGAAATCCTATGTCTCTTAAATGATCAACAGATTCTATATCTAAGGGAGTATATATGTCTCTTATCTCTATACCTGAAGTTGTCTTAAAGTCTTTCTTCCTTTTTGAGGATTTTATATATTTCTCTCGCCATCTATTAAGTTTTTCTTTCATTCTACTACCACCAATTTTTCACCTGCATCAACTGCTTTACCTTCCTCCACATTAATCTCTTTAACCTTACCATCTATAGGGGACTTCAATTCATTTTCCATCTTCATGGCCTCAATTACAATAAGTCCACTACCTCTTTTAACCCTTTCACCAACTTTTACCAGTATTTTTATAACCTTACCTGGCATAGGAGCAGAAATCATCTGTTTTCCTATAACCAGCGCTCTTTTCCCTTTATTCCTTAAAAATCTCCTCTTTTCATCAGATATATATACCTTAAAGTAATTTCCATTTATTAAGACATCATAATACTCACCTTTATCATCTAAATCTACTTCAAAAGACCTTCCATCTATTATTACAGAAAAAACATCTCTCTCTGTTCTGTGTGCATCTATTATATGCTCTTTATCATTAAATAATATTTTATATTTTGCAACTCCTATCTCCTTAACCTTTACTTTAAATGATTTATTCTCTACATTAACAATATATGCCATATCTACAACCTATTCATTGCGGCTCTTCTTCCAGCAATCTTCCATGGAGATACAGATAAAGAGCTTTCATCCGGCAATTGTTTTGCTATTTCCTTATCTTTTCTATAGGTCACAATAGCTGAAGTCATTATTGCAACCTCCATAAAGAGAGGTGAAAGTTTCTTCTCTTCTTTTAAAAACTCCATATCGATAAAATTTGTATTAATATCACCCTTAATAAATTTTTCACTTTCCATAACCTTTAGATGAAATGGAATAGTTGTTCTTATCCCCTTAATAATATATTCCTGCAGGGCTCTCCTCATTCTATTAATAGCCTCTAATCTATCCCTTCCCCATACTATAAGCTTTGATATTAGAGGGTCATAATATATCGGAACCTCATATCCTTCATAGACTCCACCATCATCCCTTATACCTGGTCCACCAGGTATCCTTAATTTAGTGATAAGACCAGGGGATGGGAGAAAATTATTCTCTGGATCCTCAGCATATATGCGACACTCAATAGCTGAGCCTCTCTGTTTAATATCTTCCTGCTTTATATTAATCCTTTTATCCATTGCGATCTCAAGTTGCAACTTCACAATATCTATCCCAGTAACCATCTCTGTAACCGGATGTTCCACCTGAAGTCTTGTATTCATCTCTAAAAAGTAGAAATTTTTTTCTTCATCTACAAGAAACTCTATTGTTCCTGCTCCAACATAATTAACAGCCTTGGCAGCCCTTACAGCATACTCACCCATCTCTAATCTCCTATTATTATCAATTGCTGGTGCAGGAGATTCCTCTATAACCTTCTGATGTCTTCTCTGTATAGAACATTCCCTATCATAGAGATGAATAATATTACCATATTTATCAGCTAATATCTGAAATTCTACATGTCTTGGGTTTTCAAGATATTTTTCTATATATATTTCATCATTTCCAAAAGATGATAAAGCCTCAGATTTTGTAGCTCTGAGCCCGCTTTTCATATCACCTTCATCCTTTATAAGCCTTAGACCTTTTCCCCCTCCACCTGCTGCTGCCTTTAGCATTATTGGATATCCTATCTCTCTTGCAATTTTATATGCCTCTTCATCGCTCTTAATGGACTCTATTGTTCCAGGAACAATAGGTATCCCTGCATTAATCATTGTTTTTCTTGCCGTAATCTTATCTCCCATATCCTCAATAGTTTTAGGAAGAGGACCTATAAATATTATCCCTTCCTTCTCACATCTTTTGGCAAATTCAGAGTTCTCGGCTAAAAATCCATACCCTGGATGAATCATATGAACACCAGATCTTTTTGCTACATCAATTATTCTATCTATAGCAAGATAACTCTCTATCGATGGAGCAGGACCAACACAATACGCCTCATCAGCATATCTAACATGGAGAGAATGACGATCGGGCTCAGAATATATTGCAACCGTTGATAACCCCACCTCTCTACATGCCCTTAATATCCTTATAGCAATCTCTCCTCTATTTGCAATTAGTACTTTTTTTCTATTCATAAAGGAATATTCCCATGTTTTTTAGGAGGATTAGAATCCCTTTTATTTCTTAACATTTCTAAAGACCTAATAAGCTTAGGTCTTGTGGTCTCTGCTTTTATAACTTCATCAATATATCCAAGTTCAGCTGCCTTATATGGATTTGCAAATTTGTCCCTGTAATCTTCAACAAGCTTCTCTTTAACAGATAACGGGTTCTTTGACTTAAGAAGCTCATCTCTAAATATTATGTTAACAGCTCCATCAGGGCCCATAACTGCAATCTCAGCTGTAGGATAGGCAAAATTTATATCCCCTCTTATATGCTTACTCGACATAACATCATAGGCTCCACCATATGCCTTTCTTGTTATTACAGTAATCTTTGGAACAGTTGCTTCAGCATAGGCATACAGAAGCTTTGCTCCATGTTTTATGATACCCCCAAATTCTTGGGAAGTCCCTGGTAAAAATCCAGGAACATCTACAAAGGTTATTATAGGAATATTAAAGGCATCACAGAATCTGACAAATCTCGCTCCCTTTATAGATGCATTTATATCAAGACATCCTGCAAGAACAGCTGGTTGATTTGCAATTATTCCCACAGCCTTCCCATTTAATCTCGCGAATCCTATAACAATATTCTCAGCAAAATGTTCTTGAATCTCAAAGAAATAATTATCATCTGTAATAGCTTTTATTATGTCCTTAATATCATATGGTTTGTTGGGATTATCTGGAACGATATATCTTAAAGTTTCATCCATTCTATTTATATCATCTTTACATGTAACAGCCGGAGGATCCTCCATGTTATTCTGGGGGATAAAGCTCAATAATTCTCTTATTAATAGTAGACATTCCTCTTCATTATCAGCAGCAAAATGAGCTACTCCACTTACTGTATTATGCGTAACAGCACCACCGACTTCCTCTTTTGTAACCTCCTCATGGGTAACTGTTTTTATGACATCAGGTCCGGTCACAAACATATAGCTTGTCTCTTTAACCATAAGGATAAAATCTGTTATTGCAGGAGAATATACAGCACCTCCAGCACAAGGGCCCATTATAGCAGATATTTGAGGAATAACGCCTGAAGCAAGGGTATTCCTCAAAAAGATATCGGCATACCCTCCAAGGCTCACAACACCTTCCTGAATTCTTGCTCCTCCAGAATCATTCAATCCTATTATTGGAGCTCCTACCTTCATAGCCATATCCATAATTTTGCATACCTTTTCCGCATATGCACCGCTTAATGAACCACCAAATACTGTAAAATCCTGAGAAAATACAAATACCAATCTCCCATTTATATATCCATAGCCTGTTACAACTCCATCACCTAATATCTTATTCTTATCCATATCAAAATCCTGGCATCTATGTGTAACAAACTTATCTGTTTCAACAAAACTACCCTCATCAAGCAAAATATCTATTCTTTCTCTCGCTGTTAATTTGCCAGCATCATGCTGTCTTTTTATCCTGTTCTCACCACCTCCAAGCTCTGCTTCTTTATTTTTTTTATCTAATTCTAAAATCTTATCATCAATTGTCATATATTACATCTCCTCTGGTGCAGATATGCCTAATATATTTAAGGAGTTTTTTAAAACAATCTGTATCGCCTTAACAAAGAATAATCTTGATTTTGTCAAAGAAGGATCGCCCGAGATAACCGGATTATTATAATAGTATCTATGAAAACATCCTGCAAGATTATAAATATAAAATATCAGTCTATGAGGTTCAAGAGAGATAATAGCTGATTCTATTATCTCTGGAAATCTTACAAGTAGTTTAACTGTGTCCATCTCTTCTTTTAACAATTTAAAATTAACTTCTTCAGGAGCCGGAATTTCTATACCTTTATCTTTAGCCTTTCTAAATATACTACTTATTCTTGCATGAGCATACTGTACATAATATACAGGATTCTCATTATTTTTCTTCTTTGCTAACTCTAAATCAAAATCAAGTTGGCTATCCCATCTCCTCATCAGGAAGAAATATCTTGCAGCATCCTTTCCAACCTCATCCAATACCTCTTTCAATCTTATAAAATTCCCGCTTCTTGTGGACATGGATACAGAAGTACCATCCCTTAACAGATTTACCATCTGGACTAATATAATATCAAGTTTTTTGCTATCCATTTTAAATGCTTGAATAGCCGCTTTAAGTCTTGGAACATAACCATGGTGGTCTGCACCCCATATATCTATTAATTTATCAAACCCCCTGTCATATTTATTTTTATGATAGACTATATCAGAGGCAAAGTAGGTGGAAGTACCATCTGCTTTAATAATAACCCTATCCTTCTCATCTCCAAAACAACTTGCCTTAAACCATATTGCTCCCTCATTTTTATATATAAGCCCTTTTTCTTTAAATCCATCTATAAGTTTTGAAACCTCATTATCTTTATAAAGATTGCTTTCAAAGAACCATTCGTCAAAATTTACGCCAAAATAATTAAGGTCTCTCTTTATTTCTGAAAGTATATATTCTATAGAATATGGCATAAAGAAATTTAACGCCTCATCTTCATCACAATTTACATAAGCATCCCCGTGTTCTTTTTTTACCTCTTTAGCAATATCTATTATATAACTACCCTGATATAACTCTTTGGGAAAGTCTATATTAATCCCATATAACTCAAGGTATCTAAGAAATACCGATCTTCCAAGATTCTTTATCTGATTCCCTATATCATTAACATAGTATTCTTTTACAACTTTATATCCTCCCATCTTAAATAGATTCGCCAGAACATCACCAAGCACAGCTCCTCTTCCATGCCCTATATGTAGAGGACCAGTAGGATTGGCACTTACAAATTCAATCAATACTCTTTTATTCTTACCTATATCAAGCCTACCAAAAGATTCTTCTATGTTTTTTAAAGCCTCATGCCAATACTCATCTTTTATAATAAAGTTTATATATCCATTACCAGCAACCGAGACCTTCTTCAACATATTATCTTCAATATTGTTCAATATAATCTCTGCAATTTTTTTTGGTTTTTTCTTCACCCTTTTAGCTATTGTCATGGCAATAGTTGTAGAATAGTCTCCAAAATAGCTTTCTTTGGGAATTTCTATAGGAATTTTCTCTACAGGATCATATAATAGGTTAGAACTCTTTATCGCCTTCCTTACTATCCTTTTTATTCTTTCCTTCATCTAATATTAAATCCCTTGTAAAATCAGGGCATTTAAGTATACCCTTTGATGAAATAGAATACTTCTTCTTACAAAATTCTCTCCATGCACATATATTACAGATTGTTCGTTCCTCCACCCAATATCTCCTTATAAATCTCTCCCCTTCTATCTTTCATAAAACTCCACTCTCTTCTAACGAGATTTATTTCCTTCAAATCAACATTAACAAATACGATTCCTTCACCGCCTCCACTTGGAATATCCAAAAGCTCTCCCTCAGGAGAAACACAGAAGCTTTTACCATAGAAATGTTGTTTTTCTTCTTTACCTACTCTATTTATCCTAAATATAAATATACCGTTAACTATAGCATTAGCAGATATTACTGTTTGCCATTTATAATGTGTAGCAAAGGCTGCAGCGGTTGGAGCAAATATAATCTCCGCTCCTTTTAAAGCGAGTATTCTTGACCCTTCGGGGAAAAAATTATCCCAACATATCTGAATTCCTATATTTGCATATTTTGTTTTAAATACTGGAAACCCAAGGTTCCCTGGAGAGAAATAGAACTTTTCTTCCCATAAGGGTATCTGAGGAATATGAATCTTTCTATACTTACCTAAAATTATACCATCATCATCTATAATAAATGCAGAATTATAATATTTACCATCTGCATCTTTTTCGAATATCGGAGAGATAATAACTATATTGTTCTCCTTTGCATATTGAGATATACTCCTTATAGTCTCTCCATTCTCATCCTCTGCAAGAGTGAGTAGTTCTTTATTAGCCTCTCTTGGAAACCACCGAGTACTAAATAGCTCTCCTAAACATACTATCTTAGCTCCATTTTCTGCAGCTATAGAGATAAGCTCTTTTGCCTTTTTAATATTCTTACCCTTATCTTCATCAGCAAACATTTGGATACCTGCAATCTTAAGCATATTTATATAAAATTATTACTTTTACAGATATAAGTCAAGTATTTTATAAAATCTCGGGACGAGGGGATTTGAACCCCTGACCCCCTGCTCCCGAAGCAGGTGCGCTTCCCTACTGCGCCACGTCCCGATATATCTCCCTCAGTTTACTTTTTAATACCTTGCCAGCTGTAGATCTTGGAAGCTCTTTAAGAAATATGATCTCCCTGGGTATCTTATAATTAGCTATCTTTCCTTTACAATACTCTATTATATCATTGGGCTTTAATTTCCCTTGTTTTTTTAATACTATTGCTGCAACAGGTTTTTCACCCCATAGTGGATCAGAAAAACCAAATATTGCAACATCAAGTACCTCTGGATGTGTAAATATTACCTCTTCAACCTCTCTTGGATATATATTCTCTCCTCCACTTATTATCATATCCTTTTTTCTGTCAACTACGGTCACATAACCTTCATCATCCATAATTCCAAGATCTCCAGTATGCAACCATCCATCCTTTAAGGCTTCCTTAGTAGCTTCAGGCATCTCAAAATATCCTATCATTATATTCTCTCCCTTAAGTATTATCTCTCCTACCTCACCAGGTCTAATATCATTTCCTTTATCATCTACAACTCTCATCTCTGCATTTATATTAGCTTTGCCTATACTTCCAGCCTTTCTTAGTTGATCTTTTGGTTTTAAAGTAGTAGTAGATATTGTTGATTCTGTCTGACCGAATAGGTTATAGAAATCGCACCTAAATATCTCTATAGATCTCTTTAGAACCTCAACAGGCATTATAGCTCCACCATAGAAACACTTTCTTAGTGAACTTACATCATATTTATTTATATCGGGATGGTTACATAACATATTAAACATGGTTGGAATACCAAGAAAATTATTGACTTTGTATTTCTCTATGCTTTTCAAGACTATATCTGGGTCAAATTTGGGAAGTATAACCTGGGTACATCCCCTGTAAAAATGTGGTATCAACATACAATTTAATGCTGCAGCATGATATATAGGGGCAGCAAGGAGATTTATATCCTCTTCGTCTATGGATGTCTCCAATAAAAGGTTTACGCAACCTGAAATAATATTCCTATTGCTTTGTAAAACTCCCTTCGGTTTACCAGTAGTCCCACTGGTATAGAGAATAGCAACCGGATCGTTTTCCTTTATTTCTATAGAAGGTTCATTATAATAATTAATTTTTGGATCAAAATCATCAATATTTATCCAATATTCTACGTCCTTATTGGCATTACTTAAACTTTCTATAATAGGAATATGATCGTTATCAAATATAAATATTTTTGATCTACTATTATTAAGAATATATGATATTTCTCCTTCAGTTAATCTATAATTTATTGGAATAAATATTGTTCCTATCTTAGAAGATGCAAAATAGAATATCACAAAATCAATTCTATTCTGAGATATATAGGCAATCCTATCACCCTTCTTAATGTTAAGTGATAGAAGAAAATTAGATGTTTTATTTATTTTCTCGTTTATCTCTTTAAAACTATATTCTCTACCATCACATATAAAAGCAGTTTTATCCTTATTCCTTTTACTATTATATATAGGAATATCCTTTAACAATTTCATCATTTATAAACCGGTTTCCTCTTTTCAGAAAATGCTCTAATTCCTTCCTTCCTATCCTCTGATGAATAACATATATTTGATGCTTCTATTTCAAGAACAGACAGTATATTCTGATCTTGCATAGCATTTAAGAATCTCTTTGCCATAGCTACAGCAGAAATAGAATTTTCCCCTATCTCAGATGCTATTTCTCTCGCCTTTTCCATAAGTTTATCCTTTGGAACAACCATATTAACAAGACCTATTTTATAAGCTTCATTAGCATCTATTATTCTTCCAGTAAATACAAGCTCCTTTGTCTTAAGAATACCTATAATCTGAGGGAGTTTCCTCAAAGCTCCCCCGGCAGGAATTATTCCCCATTTTACCTCCCTTTGGCCAAATTTTGCATTTTCAGAGGCTATAATTATATCAGCTCCCAGAGCAAGTTCAAATCCACCTCCAACTGCATATCCATTGATTGCGGCTATAATCGGCTTCTTTACAGCGCTCATGTACTGGTAGAAAGGGAGTACTATTTTACTCCTTAATTCCTCTGACTCCCTGTCACTCATACTAAGCCTCTCTTTAAGATTAACCCCTGATGAGAAGGAATCTCCTGTTCCTGTTATGATTATAACTCTAACAGAATCATTTTCATCTAATTCTTCTATAACTCTTCGTAATTCAGTAAACATTCTCTTACTTAATGAATTCTTAGTATCGGGATCATTAAGAATCAATTCTCCAATACCATTATCTATTTTTGATATCACTATGCTGTCCATACTATTGTCATCCTCCCTATAATAACAGTTTTTCCCTCCTCATTCTTTGTAACCATTTCAATAACTACGTATTTTCTATTGTTCTTAATATATCTATCTACCACCTCTGTATATGTAGTGATCAACTCATCTTCCCTTATAACACCAGTAAACTCATACATCTGCTTTGCATGAATAAGCCCCTTTGGAAGGCTAAGCTCAAATCTTGCCATGTCTAAAATGTATCCAAGTCTTCCATATATAGCAACCGTCATAGGAGGAACAATGGATTCATTAAAATATAAAGGATTTCCATCTTCAGTAGCTTTAAGGTATGATGAGATAGTATCTTTATCCAATCTACAGCTTACAGTTGGGAATTTAAATCCAATCTTTAGATCGTCATATCTAATTTCACTTGAGGATTTCATAAGCTATCCTGTCTCTTAATATCTGAGGGGTTCCTCCACCGAAGGAAAGTCCTCTTGAATCCCTCATAAATTTCTCTAAAGGAAATTCCTTTGAATATCCATAGGCTCCATGGAGTTGCATAGCCATATTTGTGATTTTTATAACCATTTCATTTGTATAGGTCTTTGCAATCGCCGCTTCTTTTGCAATATTTAGTCCTCTATCAGCTCTGTAAGCTGCGTTATATATCAATAATTTTGCCCCCTCAATCCCTATTGCCATATCTGCTATCATCCATCTAACACCCTGGAATTCAGAAAGTTTTTTCCCAAAAACCTCTCTTTCCTTAACATATCTTATTGTTTCCTCAAATGCCCCTTCTGCCATTCCAAGGCATGATGCAGAATTCCCCAGCCTTTCTGAATTAAATTCTCTCATTAGCATCTTAAAACCATCTCCTTCCTTAACCAACAGATTCTCCTTTGGAACTATACAATCCTCAAATATAAGTTCGCTGTGGGGCATTTGATTATAGAACCCGAGAGTCTCTTCCTTTTTTCCTACATAGAATCCTCTAAACCCTTTCTCCACAACAAATGCACTTATTCCCTTACCCTTCTTTAAGGGATCTGTTTTTGCCAATACAATAAAAATCTCTGCTCTATCAGCATTGGAAATAAAGCATTTTCTCCCATTTAGCACATAATGATCGTTCTTGAGTATAGCTGTTGCTTTCATATTTGCTGAATCAGAACCAGCATCTGGTTCTGTTTGGGCATATGCACCAAGTTTTTTACCAGTGGCTAAATCTGGGAGATATCTCTTTTTTTGATTCTCGGCACCAAACTTTGCTATACATCTTGAACATGCACTAATATGGGTTAAGGGGGGCATTAACCCATATCTATTAAACTCTTCCATCAATATAACTATATCCATTATCCCCCCTCCATATCCTCCATATTCTTGAGGTATGGCTGTACCTAAAAATCCCATACTGCCCATTTTTTCAAGGAATATTTCTCTCCAGGGGAAATTACCACTTTTTTCCCATTCAGCTATATAGGGTTTTATCTCCTTCTCCGCAAATTTCCTAATCGTCTCCCTTAAAAGTTTCTGTTCATCAGTTAGTAATGAATCTATCATAATTTATAGACCCTTGCTGCGTTATCCCTTAAAATTTTGTTTACAACCTTCTCCTTAAGCCCCGTTTTTGTTTTAATATATTCAACTGACTGCTTATGGAGGACAGCCGGCCAGTTTGTACCATACATTACCTTGCTTTGTCCCCTCGTATTCATGAAATTTATAACAGACTGCTCTAAATACTGGGGGGCATGTGCATCTATACCCATATAGACATTTTCATGCTTCCATGCTAAAGCTATCATCTCTTCACTCCATGGCCATCCAACATGGGCCCCTATAATATTAAGCTCCGGGAAATCAAGGGCTATATCATCAAGTAATATAGGCCTTCCAAGAGAACTTGGCATATGCTCTGCAGAATGTCCTATCTGCATTGAAACAGGGACGCCAAGCTCCACACATTTTGCATATAAAGGATAATATAGCCTATCATTTATAGGAATCCCATAACCATAGGTATGTATATATACCCCCTTAAATCCATATTCCTTTATAGCTCTTTCTACCTCCCTTATTCCATCCATTCTATCAAGAGGATTAAAACCTGCAATCCCAACAAATCTATCAGGAAACTTCTTTACAACTTCATACACTTCTTCATTTGATATATTCCACACCATCTCATTATAATATTTATATGATCTCATCTTTATTGCAGGAATTAAAACCTTATCTACCCCTGCCTCATCCATTATTTTTACAAATTCTTCTGGAGTATGTCCCTTCATTCTATCTTCGAGATGCCACCACTTTACAAGCCTGGAAAGCTCTTTCTGTTTTACCCAATTCTTCTCCATAGAATCTGGTGTAAATAGATTACATAAAATATCTATAGCCTTAATCATATAATCCCCTCCTACTATTTCTTTGTATAGTCATAGAATCCTTTGCCGGTCTTTCTTCCGAGGTCTCCTGCTACAACCATCTTTTTAAGTATAGTTGGTGGGAAGAATTTTGTATGACCATATCCTTCATACAACTCTTCAAAACAGTGTAAGCATACATCAAGACCTATAAGATCTGCCAATTCAAAAGGACCCATCGGCAGATTAAAACCTAATTTCATTGCTGTATCAATAGCTTCAATACTTGCTATCCCTTCTGTATAGGTTGTTATTGCTTCTTGAATCATTGGCATCATAACTCTTACAGTAACAAATCCAGTACAATCATTTACACATACTGGGACTTTACCAATATGTTTACAAAATTCTTCAATAACCTTACATGTCTCATCACTTGTCTTATATCCTTTTATTACTTCAACAAGCCTCATTACTGGAACTGGATTAAAAAAATGTGTTCCTATCACTTTATCAGGTCTTTTTGTTGCTGTTGCAATCTCCGTAATTGGTAATCCTGATGTATTTGATGCCAATATAACATTCTGAGGTATAATTGAATCTAACTCAGCGAATACCTTCTGTTTTACATCCATAAGTTCAAAAACTGCTTCTATAACCAAATCACAATCCTTCGCTTTTTCATAATCTGTGATCGGTTCAATCCTACCAATTATCGTATCCCTCTGCTCTTTCTTTATTCTACCCTTTTCAACCAATCTATCTAATCCTTTAGTTATACCACTTATTCCTTTCTTCACAAGATCCTCTGAAACATCCTTTAATTTTACCTCAAGCCCTGCTTGAGAACATACCTGTGCAATACCAGAACCCATAGTACCGGATCCTACAACTAATACTTTTTTAATATCCATGAAACCCTCCTTATTAAGATTTTGCTTATATCATTCTCTTTCTATTATAACAGCAGCCCCCTGTCCCCCACCTACACAGAGGGTTGCTAAGCCATATCTCTTTTTATAGTGATGCAATGAATTCATCAGGGTTAATACTATTCTAATTCCGGTATCTCCGGTTGGATGCCCCATAGCTATAGCTCCACCATGTATGTTTAACCTTTCCTTATCAAAGATTATCCCTTTTTCTTTCCCATATTTAATGCAACAAAGAACCTGTGCGGCAAAGGCTTCATTAAGTTCTATAAGATCTATATCATCCATTTTTAATCCAGCTTTTTCAAGCGCTTTTATTGTAGCAGGAACGGGGCCTAGCCCCATCTCTACTGGATCAAGTCCAACAATTGCATAAGAAACAATCCTTGCCTTGGCTTTTAATCCAAGTTCTTCAGCTCTCTTTCTTGACATTACTAAAAGTGAAGATGCTCCATCAGAGATTTGACATGAATTACCAGCTGTTAATGTCCCATCCTTCTTAAAGGCTGGTGGGAGCTTTGATAATTTTTCAATACTGGTATCAGGCCTTATTCCTTCATCCTTATAAAATACTATAGGTTCTCCCTTCTTTTGAGGAATATTTACAGGGATCGCTTCTTTCTTAAAAAAGCCCGATTCCCATGCTCTATTTGCCTTCATATGGCTCTCGTATGCAAATATATCCTGTTCTTCCCTGGAGATATTAAACTTTTCATTAATTACCTCTACTGTTTCACCCATAGTTAAACCGCACAGGGGGTCCTTTAATGCATCTCCTGTAAGTCCATCAACAATAGTAGCATTTCCTAACTTATGTCCTTCCCATCTGAAATCCATCAAGAAATAAGGAATTTTGCTCATAATTTCTCCTCCAGCGACCATAATACATTCTCTATCTCCACTCCTTATCATCTGAGAAGCAAGCATTATAACACTCAATCCTGATGCACAGGCATGATTTATACTATTTGCAACTGTTTCTATAGGCAATCCGGCCCTAACTGCAACAGTTCTTGCAGGATTTGGTCCAAACCCAGCCTGCCTTGCTATAGCAAATAAAAATTCTTCAATACACTTCTCATTTATTCCTGTTTTTGTCAAAAGTTCCCTCACAACCATAGCTCCGATATCTGCTACATGAAGATTCCTTAACTTCCCACCAAATCTACCAATAGGAGTTCTTACTCCATCAATTATTACTATATCTTCCATTTATTTCTCCTTTAAGTATGCTATTTTTTTAAATATAATAAATTTATTATCATAGATATTTACAAAAGACAAGATTTTTATATTAGATATCAGAGACTGGTAATTCTCAGTAAAATTTATATAGGTCTTTCTTTACTCAAAGATTGGCAAACTTAATAGTACGGAGATCGGAAGGCTGATTAGTGCGGAAACCCGGAAGGTAGAGGATATATGACAGAAGTCAGACAGATAGACAGGCAAACCAGGCAAACGAAATAAACCAAACAAACCAGATTAACCAGACAAACCAAAGAAACCAAACAGATTAGATAGACCAAATTAGTGTGGAAGAATGGAAGTATGAAGTTCTAAGTTCAATGTTCTGGGTTAAATATTCAATCTTCTGAATCTGAGTTAAGCATGGCTTATACCATAGACTCAGGACTTAGAATATAGAAACTTGAGACTGAATTATAAAGAGTCCATGAAGGGATTAAGAATTACTGTAGGAGACTGGTAAATTTGACAAAAATGGTTAAATATGCTAAATTAATTAAAATATGTTTAATAAGCTGAAGGAAGATATAAACACCATATTTGAAAGGGATCCAGCTGCGAGGAATGTGTTAGAAATTATATTTTGTTACCCAGGATTTCATGCATTAATATTATACAGAATATCTCACTGGCTATGGAATCATAAACTATATTTCTTTGCAAGATTTTTATCTTACATAATAAGATTGCTGACAGGAATAGATATTCATCCAGCAGCCAAGATAGGTAGGAGGTTCTTTATAGACCATGGAAGTGGTGTTGTCATAGGAGAGACAGCAGAAATAGGTAATGATGTTACGATATATCATGGTGTTACATTAGGAGGTAATACATGGAAAAGAGTGAAGAGGCATCCCATTATAATGGATAATGTTGTTATTGGAGCAGGGGCGAAGATTATTGGTCCTGTGGTTATTGGTAGTAATAGCTTTATAGGTTCTGGTTCTGTTGTAGTTAAAGAAGTTCCCCCAAATTCTACAGTTGTAGGAGTTCCAGGGAGAGTTGTATACCGTAAGAATGGTGATATTAAAGAGAGGGCTGATTCCGCATTGCTTCCTGATCCTGAAGCAAAAGCCATTTCATGCCTATTTGATCAGATAAAAGAGCTTGAAGGTAGAATTAAATCTTTGGAATTAGATTTAAGGAGTAAAAGTTTCAGGAATAAAGGAAGGGAAAGGGTAAAATCAAAATAGGAGGGGAAATTGAAAAGGGTATATTTAGATAATAATGCTACAACGCCAGTAAGCCCAGAGGTATTAGAAGCAATGCTTCCATTCTTCAAGGAGAATTTTGGAAATCCTTCCAGTATTCATTGGGCTGGCAGGGAAGCAAGGAAATATCTTGATATATCAAGAGAACAAGTAGCAAACCTCTTAAATTGTCGTCCCTCTGAGATAGTATTTACAAGTAGTGGAACAGAAAGTGATAATTTTGCTATAAAGGGTGTGGCAGAATTATTAAAAGATAAGGGAAATCATATAATTACAACTAGGATTGAACATCCAGCTGTCTTAAATACCTGTAAATATCTTGAGACAGAGGGATATAGAGTTACATATCTACCTGTTGATAGCTATGGTATGGTTGATCCTGAAGATGTTAAAAAAGCAATAGATAAAGATACAATATTAATCAGTATAATGTGGGCAAATAATGAGATTGGGAATATATTACCTATAGAGGAGATTGGAAAGATCGCAAAGGAAAGAAGAATCTATTTCCATACTGATGCTGTTCAGGCTGTAGGAAAGATACCCATAGATCTAAAGAGTGTAAATGTGGATCTTCTAAGTATGTCAGGGCATAAGATTCATGCTCCAAAGGGTGTTGGAGTTCTATACATTAAAAATGGGATAAAATTAATGCCCCTTATTCATGGTGGGCATCATGAAAAAAACAGGAGGGCTGGAACTGAAAATTTAGCAGGAATAGTTGGGCTGGGAAAAGCATGTGAGATAGCAAAACAGGAGTTTAACGAAAAGAATGGATATCTAACAGGACTGAGGGATAGATTGTATAACGGAATAATAAACAATATAGATAATGTTAAACTAAATGGTCATCCAGTAAAGAGGATTCCAACTACATTAAATTTAAGTTTTGAGTTTGTTGAAGGCGAAGGACTATTATTAAGTCTAGACCTTGAAGGTATTGCTGCATCAACAGGTTCTGCATGCAGTTCTGGCTCTCTCGAACCGTCCCATGTATTGACTGCAATGGGGATAAGGCCTGAAATAGCCCAGGGTGCTATAAGATTTAGTATAGGGAAATATAATACACCCGAAGAAATAGACTATGTTATAGAAGTTCTTCCAAAGATAGTAGAAAGATTAAGATCTATGTCTCCCCTGTATAATAAATGAAAAAGAGGGTACTAGTAGCTATGAGTGGGGGGGTTGATAGTTCTGTAACAGCCCTTTTACTTAAAGAGAAAGGATACGAAGTTATAGGTATATCTTTGTATATATGGGACTACTCGAAGGGAGATAATTTTGGAAGATGTTGCTCTCCAGAGGATATATATGATGCAAGATCGGTCGCTGATTACCTTGGGATTCCTTTCTATGTATTAAACTTTGAAAAATATTTTAAAGATACAGTTATTAAATATTTTTTAAATGAATATATTAATGGAAGGACTCCTAATCCATGCCTTATATGTAATAAGATACTTAAATTTGACCTCCTTCTAAAAAAGGCACTTGAGCTTAACTGTAATTATATAGCTACCGGACATTATGCAAGAGTTATAAATATCAATAAGAGATATCTCTTATATAAAGGGATTGATTTAACAAAGGATCAGTCCTACTTTCTCTTTAATCTGAGTCAATATCAGCTTTCAAAGATCCTGTTCCCGGTTGGAGATTATAAAAAGGAGAATATAAGAAAGATAGCGGAGAGGAATTTTTTTAAGGTTGCATACAAAAGGGAGAGTCAGGATATATGTTTTATCCCTGATAATGATTATAGGAAATTCATATTAAAGAATATTAAAAAAAAATCATATGGATACATTAAAGATAAAAAGGGTAATATACTTGGAGTTCATAATGGTATATATAATTATACCGTAGGGCAAAGAAGGGGGCTTAATATTTCATCAGATAAGCCATATTATGTTATTAGATTTGATAAGAATGATATTATTGTAGGTAGAGATGAAGACTTATATAGTAAGGAACTAATAGCGGATAATATAAATTGGATAGCCTGTGATTCTCTTAACAAACCTATAAAAGCTTTATCAAAAATAAGATATGGGCATAAAGAGGAAGAATCAGAGGTTATTCCTTACGAAGATGGTAAAGTTTTAGTTAGATTTAAAGAACCTCAAAGAGCTATCACCTCTGGTCAAGCTGTTGTATTTTATGATGAAGATTTAGTATTGGGAGGGGGTATCATAAGCTCATGAAGAGAGTAGCAATAATTACTGTAGGCTGTAAAGTAAATCAATTTGATTCTGCAGGAATAAAGGAAATTTTTAATAAAAAAGGTTATATATCTGTCCCTTTTGACAAAGAGGCAGATGTGTACATAATAAATACATGTAGTGTAACATCCAGAAGTGATTCAGATTCAAGAAATTATATAAGAAGAGCAATAAGAAGAAATAATAATGCTATAATTGTAGTGACCGGATGCTATTCCCAAACTAGTGCGGAAAGCCTACTCTCCATAGAAGGGGTAGACTATATTATAGGAAATAATGAAAAAATTAATATCCCTGAGATAATAAGGGAAGGCAAAAGAGAAAAACCCAGTATATTAGTAAGTAATTATCAAGATAATAAGTTTAAGAGATTTAAGGTATATAATTTTTCAAATCATACAAGGGCTTTTTTAAAAATTCAGGATGGATGTAATTCATCATGCTCCTATTGTATTGTTCCAAAGGCAAGAGGGGAAAGCAGAAGTCTTTATCCTGATTATGTTATAGAAGATGTAATAAAATTAAGTGAGAAGGGGTATAAAGAGATAGTGCTCACCGGGGTAAATCTTGGTTCCTATGGTGTTGATCTTAGTCCAGAATATAGCCTATTAGAATTATTAAAGAAAATAGAAAATTTAAAAGTAATAAATAGAATAAGATTAAGTTCTATTGAGCCGAAAGAGATAAGAGAAGAGCTAAAAGAATATCTTTCATCATCAAATGTGGTCTGTAATCATTTGCATATACCTTTACAGAGTGGGGATAACAATATACTTAAGAATATGAATAGAGATTATGATACCAAATTTTTCAGGAGACTTATTGAGGATCTAAAGAATAAGATTAGAGATATATGTATAGGAATAGATGTAATTGTGGGATTTCCCGGTGAGGGAGAGAAGCAGTTTGAAAATACATATAAATTTATAAAAGAGCTTCCGATTAGTTATATTCATATATTTCCCTATTCTCCAAGGAAGGGAACCTTGTCATATAACCTTCCAACTATTGATAGTAGGGTTATAAAGAAAAGGGTCAGATTATTAAAATCTGTTGATGTGGAAAAAAGAAAGGAATTTCTTAAAGAATCTTTGAATTCAAAAGCATTATTATTGGTTGAAAGGAAATTAGATGGTTTATACAAAGGGTTTACAAGAAATTATATCCCCGCACTAATTAATAGTGACAGAGAAGTAATAAATATGGAACTTCCGGTATATCTTAAAGAAATTCAAAAAAATTATATGCTTGCTGAAACCGAAATTGTTTAATGAGAGAGTTAGAAATTATAATAGGTTATAGATTTAAAGATATATCTAAGCTTAAGGAATCTTTAACCCATAGTTCTCTACAGAGTGAGATTGATAATGAAAGACTTGAATTTTTGGGAGATGCTGTCCTTAATCTCATAATAACAGACTTCTTAATTAATAACTTCAGGGATAAAGATGAGGGAGAACTTTCAAAGATAAGAGCAGCAATTGTAAATATGAAATCATTAGCAGAGATTGCAAAGGAATTAGGAATCAATGGTTATATAATCTTGGGTAAAGGGGAGGAACTTACAAACGGAAGGAATAAAAAATCTATACTTGCAAGAACTTATGAAGCAATAATTGGAGCAATATTTGTTGATGGAGGATATGAAGAGGCTTATAAGGCTGTTATCTCTCATATAAATAATATAGACTATGAGAAAGATTACGATTTTAAAGGAGAGCTTCAAGAGAGATCTTATAAAATGTTAAAAATTTTACCCAAATATGTATTAGTTAAGGAAGAAGGCCCGGCCCATAAAAAGAAGTTTGAGGTAAAAGGAATAATTAATGACGAAATATATGGAATAGGTACAGGGCATAGTAAAAAGGAAGCGGAGCAGATGGCAGCAAAGGAAATATTAAAAATTATAGATGACTATAATAAAGGATAGTCTACAAGTTCTTGAAAGTCTATAATAGATGGAAATTCTTCAGAAGATTTAGGATTCTTTTTAGAATTTGCAAGGGATTTTAATAATAGATATCTAATACCATAATCTCTTGCTACCCTGAGAGCTTCTTCGTCATCATCTATAAGTAAAGTTCTTTTCCTATCAAATTCCATAAGCTTTTGGGCATTTAGCCAAAAATCATTATCTGTTTTAGGCCTATTTATATCAAATGCAGATAGAATCTTATCAAAATATTTCTCTAAACTGGTTTTTCGTAGCTTTATCTCTAATGTTTTATAATGTGCATTTGTTACAAGATATATATTCTTTTTTAACTTCTTTAGAAAATTTAGAAATTCTTTAACATTGGGTTGAATCCTTATAAGATAGCTAACCTTATTTTTTAATTCAGCTATATCAAGCCCGAGTTTGTCTGACCAGAAATCAATATCTGTCCATGTGAGCTTTCCTTCCTCCAGTTTATATCTTTCTAAAAGCTTTTTCTTTGCCACGTTAAAGGGAAGATTATTTTTCTTTGCATACTCCTTAGGGACAAACTCTTCCCAAAAATAATCATCAAAATATTTATCAAGGATTGTCCCATCCATATCAAGTAGGACATAATCAATAGATTTCCATTCTACTAACATAGCTTCTCCACAGTAAAAAGTTTATTAAATTATACCAAAATATCACAAATCTATGATTGTGAAAAGCTCTAAAGTTATTAGATAGACTCTCCTATTTATGGTTATGATTGAACTTATAAATTTTGTACCCCAACTCTGAAGATTTGGGAGAAGGGAAGCTATCCTCCTCCCATAACAGGAATTACATCTATTCTATCTCCATCCTTTAAGATGGTTGAAGAATACCTTGATTTCCCCAATATAATATCATTAAGCTTAATTACAGTTCTTTGGGTATCAATATGAACCGATTCTAAAAATTGGTAGATATTTTTCTCTTCCTCTATCATTTTTTCCTTCCCATTCAGGATTATTTTAACCATGCTTTTCCTTTAAAGCTTTAAGAATCTTTTCTGGAGTTATGGGAAGTTCCTTAATTCTAACTCCAACAGCATTGTATATAGCATTGGCTATGGGTGCGGGTGGAAGTATTATACCAGGGTTTCCTCCTCCTTTTGCACCAAAGGGTCCGTCACTAACCTTCTTACCAAATATTATTGGCTCTATCTCTGGAAGATCCAGAATATTTGGAAGCTTGTAATCTGTGAGATTTGGATTAAGTATCATTCCATTCTCTTCCACAATTTCTTCCATTAGGGAGTATCCTATACCCATTAATATACTTCCCCTTATCTGTCCTTCAAGTGTTAAAGGATTTATTGGAAAACCAACATCATGGGCAGAGGTTACCCTAGATATTTTTACCTTCCCGTTATCAGGATTTACTCCAAGCTCAATCACTTGACTTGCAAAGGTATGAGCAGGGGCTGATGGAAATCCATGACCTTCAACATTTTGTGTATCATATGGTGGGGTTTGTCCAAAGAAACCTCCTTTGCCTAATATTGGACCTCCCATAAAGAAATAGCTTGCCATAGAGATATCGCTTAAATTCA
The DNA here is from genome assembly GCA_964501575.1 of uncultured Thermodesulfobacteriota bacterium. Classification (GTDB taxonomy): domain Bacteria; phylum Desulfobacterota; class CAZCTP01; order CAZCTP01; family CAZCTP01; genus CAZCTP01. Next base: position 3,436 of record CAZCTP010000009.1, on the reverse strand, counting down.
CTCCTCTCTCTGGAGTTCCCCTCACATAGACTTTCCTTTCCTTAATCTCTAAATCCTCAACTTTTGATTCAAGCATCCCTGCTGCGACTCTTAGAATCTGAGTTTTAGCATCCTCTGCAGCTATTCTTACCGCATTCCCCATATTAAATGTAACTCTATCCCCAAATGTCCCCGCATCATAGGGGGTACTATCGGTGTCTCCTGAAACTACCTTTATATCATCTACAGGAATTCCAAGAACTTCAGCCACTATCTGGGCTAATACAGTTTTCTGTCCTCCCCCGATATCCACAGCTCCTATTATTAGTCCTACCGTACCATCTTCATTAACCCTTATAAAGGCACTTGAGCCCATTCCTACAACCTCATATTGAGCACACCCTAATCCGATACCTTTATTTTTATCCATTTGCTTTCCCCATGAGGCTTTCTCTGCTACTCTTTTAAGTGATTCTTTCAACCCAACACCATGAAGAATCTGTCCGGTTGCAGAGAGGTCTCCATCTTCAACAGCGTTCTTAAGCCTTAATTCAAGAGGATCAATTTTGAGCTTTTCTGCAATCATATCTATCTGAGATTCAGAGGCGAATGTTGATTGAATAGCCCCGGGACCCCTCATCCATCCTCCTCTTATCCTATTTGTATATACACAATAGCCATCTATCTTTATATTAGGAATATTATAGGGACCCAAAACATAATTAACTCCTAAGGATACCACACCAGGACCAACACATGCATATGCCCCGGTATCATATATTAACTTTGCTTCTCTTGCCAAAATAGTTCCATCCTTCTTAGTTCCGGTCTTAAGGTCTATTATTGTTCTGAGTCTCGGTCCATTGGTAAGAATTTCTTCTTTTCTACTTAATGTTATCTTTACAGGTCTATTCGTTCTCTGTGATAAGATGGCTGCATATGGTTCAAGAAATATATCTGTTTTACCACCAAAACCACCACCTAAATATTCGGTTATAACCCTTATCTTACTTATAGGCATTCTCAGGACTTCAGCCAATTCCAGTCTAATCATAAATGGAGCCTGTGTAGTTGTCCATATCGTGACCTTTCCATCAAGATCAACTTTAGCTATAGAAGAATGAAGCTCTATATATCCATGATGCTGCATCTTTGTTGTAAACCTATCCTCAAAAATATAATCCGACTCTTTAAAAGCCTTTTCTATATCCCCTCTTTTAATTTTTATTTGAGAACATATATTACCATATTTGATAGCTGGCCATATAGCGGCATATGAATCTATCTCTTCATGAATTAATGGGGTATCCGGTTTCATTGCCTCTTCTGGATCAAATATAGGCTTTAATTCCTCATACTCAACCTCTATAAGGTCTAAAGCTTCTTCTGCTATATTTCTATCTATAGCAGCAACAGCAGCTATAGGTTCTCCAATATACAATACCTTATCTCTGGCAAAGAGAGGTTGATCTTTTATCATAAAGCCCCATCTTACATCAGGAACATCGAAAGCAGTTATAATAGCTTTAACTCCTGATAATTTTTCTGCTCTGCTTTTATCTATATTTAATATCTTTGCATGTGCATAGGGACTTCCAAGAACCTTTCCATATAGCATATTATGAAGTTTTATATCATCTGTATAGGTAGCCTTGCCCGTGACTCTATCAAAAGCATCAACTCTTGGCAAAGATTTACCTATTACTTCAAATTCCCCCATTTCTCTCCCCTCCTTTCTTAAGGATTTTTACTTACATCTAAAACTGCTTCTATTATATTTTTATACCCTGTACATCTACATATATTTCCAACTAATCCCATTTTTATCTCCTCTTCTGTTGGATGAGGGTTTTCATCCAATAAAGCCTTTGAAGCAATGATCATACCTGGTGTACAAAACCCACATTGAAGTGCATCACGTTTTATAAATGACTCTTGAATCTTATGGAGTTTTTGCCCATCTGCTAACCCTTCTATTGTAGTTACTTTCTTCCCGTTAGCCTTTACAGCAAGAATTAAACATGATTTTACAGCCATTCCATCAAGAAGAACAGTACATGCTCCACATACACCAATAGAGCAACCTTCTTTTGTCCCTGTCAATCCAATATCCTCTCTTAATAATTCCAAGAGGGTTTTTCTTGGTTCAACCGGAATCCTATAAGATTCTCCGTTTACTATTATTTCAATTTCTTCTTTCATAATTTATTAACCTCCTTAAAAGGTTATATCATCTGATAGCTCTTTTAGCCTCTATTAAAATTTCCTTTGTTAATAGCTCTATCATCTCTTTTCTATACCATTCTGAAGCATGAATATCTGAAATTGGAGCTATCTCATCCTTTATACTTCTTGCTACTTCTTCTATTAAAGTGTCATCCATGTTTTTGCCCTTTAAAATCTCTTCACCCCTTTTAGCTCTCACAGGAGTGGATGCAACTCCTCCGATAACTATCCTTACATCCTTACAAATTCCATCTCCACTTTCAAAGCTAACAGCAGTCGCTGCATTAACAATAGCTGTATCTATATTCCTTAAGGCATGTTTTTTATATGCAATCCCAGTAGTAGAGGAAGGATATGGTATATAAATCTCTGTTAAAATCTCATCGGGTTCAAGCGCTGTTTCTAAGTATCCCTTGAAAAAGTTTTCCAATAACATTGTTCTTTCGCCCCCCTTTTTCACTATTTTTAGGGTTGCTCCCAAGCCTATCATAACGGGGGCAGGATCCCCGGTTGGATCAGCATGACAGAGATTTCCACCTATAGTCCCCACGTTTCTTATATGGGGAGAGGCAATATTTTTTTCTACATCTATTAAAACAGGAAATTTCTCCTTAATTACGGGGGATTTTTCTATCTCTCTATGAGTCGTTAATGCCCCTATCTTTATTCCTTGTTCTTCTTTTATAAATTTAAGCTCAGGAATCTCTGAAATATCTATTAAATATTTAGGGGTTACAAGCCTCTCTTTCATAAGAACCAAAAGTGACTGCCCTCCTGCAATAATTTTTGCCTCATCTTTATAATTTGAAAGTAAGGAAGTTGCCTCATCTAAGGTTTTTGGTCTAAAATAATTAAAATTTTTCATTCTGTTCACCTCCTTATAAATGAGTTAGTATTAATAAATTAATATTATAAATAAAAAAGTTTTTTGTCAATCTATAAAAATTCTGGATTTGGAAATACCCAAGTACCTGTCTGCAGCAGGCAGGCAAGGTATCCCCTTGAAGAAGATAGAATGTATTTCTGATGAAGTATATAAAGGGATAACAGATATATTACTAACCCAAGTTTGTCATTTTTTCCCGTAAACTATTGACATTATTAGAAATCTCTTTTGAATTCTACACTACAAATTTTCTATATAATCCTGATAACAGGTCTGAAGGGTTTTAATGATAGATTCAAAGCCTTAAATATCTCAATCTGGAATGGTTCAGGTTCTGATATCTGT